>NZ_JBQGWG010000004.1:0-250840 GCF_052073805.1 Ornithinimicrobium panacihumi
AGATGGACGGTCCCGCGGTCGTGGCCGCCTACCAGGACCTGTACCAGGTCGAACGGTCCTTCCGGATGGTCAAGTCCGACCTGCGCGCCCGACCGATCTTCCACCAGCTGCGCGACTCGATCGAGGCCCACCTGACCATCGTCTTCGCCGCCCTGGCGATCTCCCGCGAGGCCCAGCAGCGCACCGGTGCCTCGATCAAGAAGATCCTCAACACCCTGCGGCCCCTGCGCACGGCAACCATCACCGTCGGCGGCCACCACATCACCGCCGAGCCCGAGCTTCCCGACGAGGCGCGCGAACTCCTGAACTACCTCAACCCCGGGGTGTAACTAAGACGTCACAACTCAGGTCGGAGCACCTCACCGGCCGGCTCGGGGGAGAGCACCAGCGCCAGGAGCAGGTGCTCAAGGTCTGCCTCGCGCAGGCCCTCCCGCGAGGCCTCCTCCACCGCGGTGAGGGACAGGGTCTGGCTGGTCTGGGCGAGACGGACGTACTTGCTCATGCGTTCCTCCTGGGGACCGGGATCGAGGGATCGATGCGTCGGGCGTGCTTCTTGTGGGCCGCCTGCCGGGTCACCCCGAGGGCGTCGGCGATCTCCTGCCAGCTCATGCCGGAGCGCAGGGCAGCCTCGACCTGACGCAGCTCGAGGGTGTCGGCGAGCACCCGGAGCGAGGACACCGCCCGCAGCCCGGCACGCGGGTCGGTGGTGTCGGCCGCCACGGTGGCGATCTGCGAGGACTCCATGGTTGTCAACCTAAGTTGCTCATCGCCTGTGTGTCAACCCGGGTTGCTTAGACCGGCACGGGCGGAGGTCCACCGCCCGTGCCGCACGACGAAGCGGCCGGACGTGGTGAGGTCACCACATCCGGCCGCTCGTCCGAGCACGATCAGATCAGCGCATCCACAGGACCGGGTCGTCGTAGTAGGGGTTGTTCTGCCAGTCGCCGTCGCCGTCGGCGTTGTCGTTGCCGCCCCAGGAAGCGCCACCGATCTCCTCGCCAGCGTCGGCCAGGGCGATGAGGCACATACGGGCCTCCGCGCCCGGTGCCAGCTCCTCGAAGGGCTCGCTCTCGCACTCACCGATCGCCCGACCGTCGGCGAAGACCGTCAGCGCGGGCGACTCGTCGGCGTGCACGGCGCCAAGCTGGGGGTAGAGGTCGAGTTTCTCGTGGCTGCCCTCGGTCTCCAGGATCTCCAGGTCGGCCCAGACCAGGTAGGGCACCTCATCCTCGATCGGGGTGGCCAGCTCGACACCGTCGAGGATGTCTGCGGGAGCCTCGGTGATCTCGGTGACCGTCACCCGCATCTTGGCGTAGCGGTAGAAGTCGTCCTCCGGGTCTGCCAGCGTGGCCAGCTGGACCACGGCCGGGTCGCCGACGGAGAGCTCCTCCCCGGGCTCCGTCAGCTCGTCGCCTCCCGCAGCGGTGTCGTCGTCCTCCGTGGCGTCGTCGTCGGTCGCGTCCTCGGTCGCGTCGTCGTCGGTCGTCTCGTCCTCGGTGGTGTCGGTGGTCTCCTCTATCGGGTCCTCCGTCTCCTCCTCCGTGACATCCTCCGTCGCGTCGTCGGTGGTCTCGTCCTCGGTCGGTGCCGGGGCGGGCGCCGGCGACACTGCGGTGGGCGTGTCGTCCTCGGAGTCTCCGCAGGCAGCGAGGCCCAGCGTGAGGCCGGCGGCCAGGACAGCGGTGCTCAGGCGATTCAGTCTCATGACATCCCCTCTCTCTCGCGGCGCGTCGCCGCGTCGTGTCGGTGCGAGAAGCTCCCTCACCCGCTTGAGGTTTTCACAGCACCGAGACCCGGTTCCAACCGAACAGCCCCACCCCGCGGCCAGACCGCAGACCCGCGTCGCCGGCGCAGACAGGCGCATGAGACCCACCACTTCCGGCGCCCGGTCGGGCTGAGGAGCGCCACTTCGCGCGCTCGGTGGGGGTGAGGGGGGCCGGAGCTCAGCCCCGCCAGAGGGGCTCGATCGCGTCCTGGAGGAGCCGACCGACGTCGCCGAGCACGTGCTGACCACCTGCCACGACGGTCCGCCCGTCGACGACGACCGTGTCGACGTCGGCGGCGGTGGCGGCCAGCAGGATCTGGGCCGGATGGGCACCGGCCGTGCGCACGGTGTCGTCGCGCACGGCGACCAGGTCCGCCCGCGCCCCGACCTCGATCCGCCCGGCGTCGCCCCACCCGATCGACTCGTGGGCGGTGGCCGCCTCCAGCAGCGTCTCGGGCTGCAGCCGCCCCCTCTCCAGGGTCGCGAGGCGCTCGTGCATCTCCAGCGCCCGCGCCTCCTCGAGAAGATCGACGACGGCGTGCTGGTCCGAGCCGAGCGACAGCCTGGCCCCGGCCTCCTGCAGCGCCCGCGCCGGGCCGATCCCGTCGGCCAGGTCACGCTCGGTCGTCGGGCAGAAGCACGCCCAGGACCGGTGCGAGCCGAGCGCCGCGATGTCGCCGTCGGTCAGGTGGGTCGCGTGCACCGCGGTGAGGTCCGCCCCGAGCACGCCCTCGGCCTCCAGCAGCCCGGTGGGTGTCACCCCGTGGACCTGCAGGCAGCCCTCGTTCTCGGCGGGCTGCTCGGAGAGGTGGACGTGCAGCGGGCGCGCCGGGCGAGTTCCACCGACGGTGCCTCCCGGGGCGTTGATCGGGACCGACCTCACCCAGCGCGCGACGTCGGAGAGCTGCGCACGCGGCACCGCCCGCACCGAGTGGATCGCCGCACCGACCCGCAGGTGCGCCGGCCCTCCGTCGGTGTGGTCGCGCAGGTCGTCCACCCGCAGCGCCCACGCGGTCACGTCGCCATCACCGAAGCGCAGCTGCGTCCCCTCCAGCGGCGCATAGCCGTCGCCGACAAACCCACCGCGCAGGTAGCACGTGTCCAGCAGCGTCAGGCGGATCCCCGCGTCGGCGGCCGCCTGGACCAGCGCCTCACCCATCGCGTTCGGCCGCATGTAGCGCGCACCCCCGGCCGCGTGGTGCAGGTAGTGAAACTCCCCGACCGCGGTCACGCCGGCCAGCGCCATCTCGGCATAGGTCGCCCGCGCGAGCGCGAGATAGGTGTCGGGCTCGAGGCGGGCGGCGACCGCATACATCCGCTCCCGCCACGTCCAGAAGGTGCCGCCCTCGTCGTGGGTGCGCCCGCGCAGCGCCCGGTGGAGGGCGTGGCTGTGGGCGTTGGCCAGGCCGGGCAGGACGACCCC
The DNA here is from genome assembly GCF_052073805.1 of Ornithinimicrobium panacihumi. Taxonomy (NCBI): domain Bacteria; kingdom Bacillati; phylum Actinomycetota; class Actinomycetes; order Micrococcales; family Ornithinimicrobiaceae; genus Ornithinimicrobium; species Ornithinimicrobium panacihumi. The sequence continues at coordinate 3,189 of NZ_JBQGWG010000004.1, forward strand.
GGGCAGCCGCTCGTCACCGGGCTCGGCGTCGACGCCGGTCTCGACCGCGGTGAAGCGTCCGTCCTCGACCGTCAGCCTCACCCTGGGTGCGACGCCGGTGGGCAGGTGGGCGTATGCGGCGTGCCAGGTCCGGGCGGTCATCGCGCCTCTCCCTGGGTCGGGTGGGTGGAGCCGGAGGCACCCGCAAATGGGGCACCTGCGGAGGGGACTCCCCCGGGGGCACCAGCGGACGATGCGCCGGCGAGGTCGGCCACGCAGGCGGCGAGGGCGACGACCCCGGCGTGGCAGTCGTCGCGCTCGGCGTGCTCCTCCGGCGTGTGGGAGTGGCCGGTCGGGTTGCGGACGAAGAGCATGGCGGTGGGGACGCCGGCGTTGGCCAGGATCCCGGCGTCGTGCCCGGCGCCCGTGCCGAGCACCGGCACGGACAGCTCGGCGTCCGAGCCCAGGGCGGCACCGTCGGTGGTCCCGCCGACCAGGACGTCACGCAACCTCCCCGCGAGCTCGGGATCGAAGCGGGTCGTGGGCGTCCAGCTCTCCTCGGTCACGGTGGCACCGTGCTCGCCGGAGCGTCCGGCGAGGTCGGCGACGAGCGCCTTCACCTGCTCCTCGTCGGCGCCGCGGGCGTCGAGCCAGCCGGTGACGTGGGAGGGGATGGCGTTGACGCCGCCGGGCTCGACGAGGACCTTGCCGACGGTGGCGACGCAGCCGCGGTGGGTGGCGACGTCGCGGGCGGCCAGCACGAGCTCGGCGTAGCCGAGCATGGCGTCGCGCCGGTCGACCAGCCGCGTGGTCCCGGCGTGGTTGGCCTCGCCGGGGAAGTCGAAGCGCCAGCGGCCGTGCGGCCAGATGTCGCTGGCCACGCCCACGGGGGCACCGAGGTCGACCATCGCGCGGCCCTGCTCGACGTGCAGCTCGACGAAGGAACCGATCCGCGCGACCGTCTCGGGGTCGGGCCCGTAGCTCTCCGGCGACCGACCGGCCGCCCGCAGCGCCTCGGCCACCGAGATGCCGTCAGCGTCGGTCAGACCCAGCGAGCGCTCAGGGGTCATCGCCCCGGTGAGCACCCGGGAACCGGCGCAGGCGACGCCGAAGCGGGCACCCTCCTCGTCGACGAAGTTGACGACCGCTATCGGAACCTCGGGCCGGAAACCGTTCTCACGCAACGCATCCACGGCAGCGAGGGAGGAGACGACGCCCAGCGGCCCGTCGAAGGCGCCACCGTCGGGGACGGAGTCGAGATGGGAGCCCATGACGACCCCCTTGCGGCCCGCCGCGACCGCGTCGTCGACGCTGCCCGGGCCGTCCCACCACCAGGCCCACTGGTTGCCGACGCGGTCCTCGGTGAGGTCGAGCCCACGGCGCCGCACCTCCAGGGCGAACCACTCGCGCAGGGTGTGGTCCTCGGCCGTCCAGGCGAAGCGGCGGTAGCCACCGCTGCCCACCTTCCCGACCGGCTCCAGGTCGGCCCACATCCCGTCGAAGGTCGCGCTGCTCATAGCCCCGACCCTAGGAGATGGGGAGTGACCGCATACCTGCGCACCTGGGGTGGATGTCTCAGGTGTGAGACTCCCCCGGACGCGCCCGTCGCTCAGTCCCGTGGCACGAAGCCGAGCCGGCGGTAGATCGCGACGGCAGGAGCGTTGTCGCTCTCGACGCGCAGCCCGATGTCCCGCGCGGGGTCGACCGCTGCCACCGCGAGCTCCACGAGGAGCGAGGCGAGGCCGCGGCCACGGTGGTCGGGGTGGGTGAACAGGTCGATGATGAAGACGAGGTCGGCGACGTCGTCCCACGGCGGGGAGTCGACGGTGAGGACCGCCGCGACGGGTTCGTCGCGCACCTCCGCCAGGAGGCTGGCCCCGGGCAGCCAGGACCCGTAGTCCCCGGCCCAGCTGGCGCGGATGTCGTCGACGGCCTCCTGGAGGTCGCCGACCTCGCCGTCCGGCGACGCGCGGTGGTAGAGGCGGCCGACCGCCTCGAGGTCGCGCTCCAGGATCGGCCGGACCATCGGCACCGCGTGCGCCTCGTCGTCCGCGGGCGCGATGCCGGGCTCTGCCCCGGGAGGCGCGGGGGTGCCGGCGGGGCGGATCAGGGTAAGCTGCACGGCCCGAGCCTGTCACGCCGATCGGCGCGGGACCACCGAGTTTTTCACGTCGTCGCGCTGCTGGCGCTCACGTCGGGCAGCGACCGGCTCACCAGGGCGCTGAGGAGCCCGGCCGCGGCCAGGAAGAGCAGGGCCGCCTGCGGACCGAGGAGGGCCAGCGCGCCAGAGACCGCGCCCGCGACGAGCAGGACGACGCCGATCGCGGTGTTGGAGACGGCGACGTAGGCGGTGCGCTTCTCGTCGCCGGCCATGTCGACGACGTAGGTCTTGCGGGCCACGCGGACACCGGTGTGGGCGAGTGCCAGGAGCAGGAAGGTGACGGGGTAGAGCCACCACGACTCCCTGACCGCCTCGAGGCGGTGCAGGCCGAGGAAGGCCAGCACCAGGACGCTGGCCGCGATCGCACCCGCTGTGAGGAGCTGCTGGGAGGAGCGGTCGGCGAGGCGCCCGAATACCCGTCCGCCGACCAGCCCGGCCAGCCCTGAGGCGATGACGAAAGGCCCCAGCCCAGCGAGGCCTGCATCGCCCTCGCGCGTCGCCATGACCACGACGAACGGCGGCGACAGGGCCGAGACGAGGAGCAGCCCTCTGGCGATGACAAAGCGTCTGAAGGGCGCGTCGTCGCGCAGCAGCGCCCAGGAGTCGCCGACCCAGCCGGTGGTGCGGGCGGGCGTCGGGCCGTCGGCCGCCTCGGCTGCCCCGGCCGCCACCTCCGCAGGCGGCTCCATGATCGTGGCGAAGACGGCCAGCGCCGCGAGCCAGGCCAGCGCAGCCACGCCGAGGAGCACCGCGAGCACCCCGACCCCCGCGCCATCGCCGCCGAGCAACCGGATCCCGAGACCCAGGGTGATGGCTACGGCCCCGGAGAGCACGGTGGTCAGCCCGCTGATCTGGCCCCGCTCCCCCTTGGGCACGGTGCGGCCGAGCACGTCCTTGCCGGCCAGCGAGTTGAGGGAGCGCGCCAGGGAGAAGAGGGCCAGGAAGAGGACGACACCGAGACCGGCCAGCCAGCCGGAGGCGACGGCCACGGTCAGGGCCATCCCGGCCGCGGCGACGGCCTGACCGCCGGCGCCCCAGAGCCAGAACTTCTTGCGCCGCGCCACCCGCTGGAGGACCGGCGCCATCGCCGCCTGCGGCAGCATCGAGCCGGACTCCCGGACGGGCACGAGCAGGGCGGTGAAGACCGTGGGCGCGCCGACGGCGGCCAGCACCCACGGCAGCACGGTCTTGGCGTTGACGACCTGGTCGCCGACCTGCTGGAGGGCGTCGGAACCGACGTGCCGCAGCCCGTTGTGCGCGATCCGGTGCTGCTCCTGCTCCGACTGGTTGCTGCGGTCGGCCCGGACCAGGCGTTGGTAGAGACCCGTCGGCCTCACCCGGCCCTCACCAGGCCCTCGGTGACGAGCAGGACGACCGTGGAGTCGGGTCCGATGCCGAGTGCCTCCCGCCGACCTGGCTCGGACAGCGCCGCACGCACGCCGGCCAGCGTCGCGGCCCCGGACGGACCGGCCGGCACGCCGCCGTCCGCGAGGTCGGCCATCGCCTGCCTCGTGGCGTCGTCGCTGACGGCCACGGCGGCTTCGCACGCCTCGGAGAGCACCGGCCAGGCGCTGGCCGACACCGTGCCGCAGTTGAGGCCGGCCATGATCGTGCCCGAGGTCTCCACCTGTCGGAGAGCACCGGCCCGCAGGCTGGCCAGCACGCACGCAGCCGTGTCGGGCTCGACGGACAGCACGCTGGGCCTCCCCGAATCCGCGCCGCGGTAGTGCCGCAGCACCGCCTCCGCCAACGACCCGACACCCACCGGCACCGCGACCAGCGCAGGGTGCGCCCCGAGCTGCTCGTCGACCTCCGCGAGCAGCGTCCGATAGCCCTCCACGATCCAGGCCGGCACCTGGGTGCAGCCCTCCCACGCCGTGTCCTGCACCAGCAGCCGCCCCTGCTCGTCCTCGGCGACGAAGTCCGCAGCCGCCCGCACGGCCGTGTCGTAGTCCCCCTCGACCCGCACCACGTCCGCCCCCTCCCCCACGATCGCGTCCTGCGCTGGCTCCGTCATCACGGCGGGCACGAAGACGGTCGCCCCCGCCCCGACCATCCGGGCCATCCGCGCCACTGCCCGACCGTGGTTGCCGTCGGTCGCCGTGACCAGCCGCGTCCGAGCCACCTCAGGGCTCGCCTGGAGCACGCCCAGCTCAGCCACCGTCCCGAAGCGCCGCGCGAGCACCTGGGCGACCGCCCACGAGGCCCCCAACACCTTGAACGCGCCCAGCCCCAACCGCTGCGACTCGTCCTTGGCCACGACCCTGCCCACCCCCAGCTCCTCGGCAAGGCGAGGCAGGTCGACGAGGGGAGTTGCTGCATACCCGGGCAGGTGGCGGTGGAACTCGCGCGCGCCGCTGGGCCCGGCGGGGACCACCGCGTCGCGGGCGGCCGGGCGGGCGAACCAGGTGTCGGCGGGAGCAGTCATCGCTCCATCGTCGTCGAGAAGGTCGGCCGCCGCCACCAAGCCGGGCCTACCCTGCAGGGGTGAGCGAGGAACGTGCGCTGGGTGCGGTGGAGACGAGCGGTCTGAGGTATGAGGTCACCCGCCACGGGCGGGTCGGGAGCCTGGAGGAGGCGGCCAGGGTGCGTGGGCTGGAGCCGCGCGACATCGTCAAGACGATGGTCGTGCGGCGGGGAGCCAGCGACTTCCTCTTCGTGCTCGTGCCCGGCGACCGGGAGATCGCCTGGCCCAAGCTGCGCGCCGCGCTGGGCGTCAACCGGCTGACGATGCCGGACGCGGAGCAGGCCAAGGAGGTGACAGGCTACGAGCGCGGGACGATCACCCCGTTCGGGTCGTTGCGGGCCTGGCCGGTCGTCGCGGACGCCTCGCTCGCCGAGCCGGGGCGCCGGATCTCGATGGGTGCCGGCGCCCACGGCGTGGCCGTCACGGTGGAGGCGGAGGCTGTGCTGGCCCGCCTCGACGCAGTGATCGCGGACATCACCGACATCGTGGAGCGGTAGGCCCGGACGTCTCCCTCAGCCCTCGAGCACGACCTGCAGCCCGCCCTTGGGCCGCATCGCCGCGACGGAGACGGCGCGCACCTTCTGCTCCGGGACGCGGAACCGCCCGCGCGACAGCAGCCGGGCCAGCATCACGGTGAGCTCGGTGGTGGCCATCGTCGACCCGATGCAGCGGTGCACGCCGCCGCCGAAGGGCAGGTAGTCGTGCGGGGCCCTCGTGACGAGACCGCCGTCGCCGTCGAGCCAGCGCTCCGGGCGGTAGACGAGTGGGTCCTCGTAGAGCTCGGGGCTGCGGTGGGTGATGTAGGGGCTGATGAGGACGTGCGTGCCCGGCCGGACCTTCTTGCCGGCGAAGGTGAAGCCCTCGACGACATAGCGCGCCGTCATGGCCGCCGGCGGGTGCAGGCGCAGGGCCTCGGTGATGGCGGCGGACACCAGCGTCAGCCGCGGCAGGTGCTCGGCGGTCGGCGGCTGCCCGCCCGTGACCTCCAGGACCTGGTCCCGGGCCCGGTCGATCAGCTCCGGCCGCCCACCGAGCCCGTACAGCGTCCAGGCCATCGCCGCGCTCGTCGTCTCGTAGCCGGCGGCGATCAGGGAGACGACCTGGTCGCGGATCTCCACGTCGGACAGCGCCGACCCGGTGCCGTCGCGGCCGTGGACGAGGGTGGACAGCACCTGGGTCTCGGCGTCCTCGGGCTGCTGCTGGACCCGGGCGATCTCGGCGTAGACGAACTCGTCGGCCTTGGCCCGCGCCGCCATCGACCGGCGCCAGGTCCGGGTGCGGAGGCGCTGGTGCAGGTCGATGACCTCGGGCATGTGGTCCACCAGCTCCAGGAGCGGCTGCAGGTGCGCGCCGATCTGGTCCGAGGACGCCGCGATGCGCTCCCCGAAGAGAGACAGCATCGTGGACCGGCGGATCGCGGCGCGGAAGAGCTGGTAGGCGTCGAAGGGCTCCCCCGCCGTGATCGTGCTGAGCGCCTCGTCGGCCGCCTGGCTCATCCAGGACAGGTAGGAGCGGACCTGCCGGTGGTGCATCCCGGGACGCACCACCGAGCGACGCCGGGCGTGGTCGAGCCCGTCGGAGACGATCAGCGCGGTCTCCCCGTCGACCGCGACCAGCGCGGACATCGCCTCGCGGAAGCGGAAGAGCCGGTCGTGGGCGAAGACGAACTCGTTGGCCTCCGGACCGAGCAGGTAGGCATAGCGACGCAGGCCCGTCCAGGTGTGGAAGACCGGGCCGCGCCGGCGAGACGCCCAGGTCGCCAGCTCGGCGATCGGCAGGGTCACGGTGGGCAGGCTCGGCGGGTGAGCAGCGTGATCAGTTTCCACGAACGTGGAGTCTATCCCAAGTTTCTGCGACCGTGGAGGGTATGGTGCTCGCATGGTTGAGGAGGTCGGCGCTGCCGGGCGCAGGTCGGGCGGGGAGCAGGCCATGGGGGGTCGCTCCCCCCGCGAGGACGGCGAACGCACCCGCCGCGCCCTCGTCGACGCGGCCGTGGCCCAGCTGGCCACCGAGGGGATGCGCGGCCTGACCCACCGTCGGGTCGAGCAGCGGGCGGGGGCCGCGCAGGGGTCCACGAAGTACCACTTCGGCTCGATCGACGGCCTCGCCGAGGCCGTGCTGGCCCACATCGTGGAGATCGAGCTGGGGCACGTCATGACGATGACGCCCGAGGTGCGCGCCGAGGCGGGTGGGGCGACCTCATTCAGCACGGTGCCTGCCGAGGTCTGGGAGAGCGCGCGCCGGGCGGCGGAGGCCGTCTTCTCCCGGCCCGACCTGGTGCGGGCGCGCTACGAGCTCTACCTCTACGCGGCCGACCGGCCGGCCATGCAAGAGATCGTCCGGGCCGCCCGGGAGCGGTTCATCCAGCGGGTCGGGGCCGAGCTGACCTCGCCCGACCCGCGCACGGGGGCGCGCATGGTGCTGGCCCTCGTGGACGGTCTCCTGCTGCAGCAGATCTCGGCGCCGGAGGCCGACGCGGAAGAGGTCGCGGCGATGCTCATGGTCGTGGCTGCAGGGGCGTCGGCCTTCCTGCCGCCGCCCGGCTCTGCGCGAGCAGGACGCCGGCGATGACCAGTGCCCCGCCGACCACCTGGACCAGGGTGGGCGGTGTCCCGAGGACGGCAGCGATGACGACGACGAAGACGGTCACCAGGTTCATCGCCGCGCCGGCCGTGCCGGGCGCGACCCTGGTGACGGCGAGGTTCCAGCACAGGTAGGACCCGACCGAGGGGAAGACCACGATGAAGAGCAGCGCCCACCAGGTCGGCCGGTCCGTGGGCACCTCCAGCCCGGTGGCCAGCGTGAACGGCGCCAGCACCACCACCGCCAGCACGACCTGGACGGCCGTGGCCGCCAGCACCGGGACCTGCAGCCGTCGCACGCCCAGCGTGTAGACCGTCCACGCCAGGATGGCCACGACCATGATCAGGTCGCCGGTGTTGAACCGCAGCGCCAGGAGCCGGCCGACGTCGCCCTCGGTGAGCACCGCGAGGACCCCGAACAGGCCCAGGCCGACCCCGCCCCATACCCGCCAGCCTGCCGCCGCCTGCCCCACGGCGACGGCCGCCACCACGATGAGCGCCGGGTTGGCGGCGTTGATGACCGAGGCGTTGACCGCCGAGGTGTGCTGGAGCGCGGTGTAGAGCAGCAGCGGGTAGCCGGCGACCCCGATGACCGACAGCACCAGCAGCGCACGCCAGCGTCGCAGCACCTCACCCCAGCGCGGCCGCTCCACGAGCTGGGCGACGACGACCAGCGGGACCGCCGCCAGCGCCCACCGCAGCCAGGTCAACGACAAGGGGTCAATGGCGCCGACGACTCGCTCGCCGACGACATAGTTGCCCGCCCAGAAGAGCGTGGCGAGGACGAGGAGCAGGAGGGCGGGCATGCGTGCAGGGTATGCCGCGCCGTCGTCAGCCGGAGAGCGCCCGGGCGATCGCGATGTGGGTCTGGAAGCTGGCGGCCATCGCCCTGGTGGAGTGGAAGTTGAGCACGACGTGCGCGTCCTGGTCGGCGTAGTAGAAGGAGTGCATGGCGCTGATCCCCAGCCCGCCGACGGGCTCCGGCAGCCCCCGCAGCAGCACCGGCATGAAGCCGGCGAAGCGCAGCGTGACGAAACCCCAGCCCGTAGTGGATGCCCGGCCGCATCCGGGAGCGGGGGCGCGTCATCTGGGCGAGCAGGTCGGGCGGGATGAGACCACCCGAGTGCAACGCGCGCTGAAAGCTGACCAGGTCCGCCGCGGTGGTGACCGAGCCGCCGTCGACCGATCCGATCGACAGCGCCGGCGTGCGGCTCATCTCCACACCGCCGAACCCGAGGGGCGCCAGGCCTTCGACCGGCGTGCCGGGCAGGACCTGGTGGGTGTCCGGCATGCCGGCGGGGTCGAAGACGTGGCGGCGCAGCAGGTCGGGCAGCGGCGCCCCGCCGGACTGCTCGGCGACCAGGCGGTCGTGTGGCCCCTGGGCGGCAGGAACGGGTCGGGCAGGCCCGTGCGGTGCGCGAGCAGGTGCTCGACCGTGATCTCGCGGTGCGGGTCGACGCCGGGCACGGCCGGGAGGTCCGGTATGCGGCCCACCTCACCGAGCGGGGTCGCCAGCGTCAGCGCGCCGGCCTGCACCAACCGACCGATCAGGACGGCGAGGAAGTTCTTGCCGGTGCTGGCCGTGTGGAAGGGCTGGGCCAGGTCACCGTGCTCGACGCAGGCCCCGGGTGCCTCGACCAGGACCTGGGGCGGCGGTACCCCGGGCGCGGCCCTGCGGGTCCGTCGTTCCAGCCTGCCTCGCACCGCATCGTCCAGCCTGGCCTGCAGGTCCTTCATGGTGCCTCCCTCCCTCGGTCGGGCGTGCCTCAGGGATGGCCAGGGTGGTCGGGGGTGGTCGGGGATGGCCGGGGGTGTCAGCGGCCGTCGGGCCGGACCACGAGCGGCTGCATCCCGGGACGCAGCTCGCGGTTGTCGACGATCTGCTTGCCCAGCGGCACCAGCGAGACCGGGATCATCTTCAGGTTGGCGACGGCCAGCGGGATCCCGATGATGGTGACCGCCTGCGCGGCGGCCGTCGTGATGTGGGCGATGGTGATCCACAGCCCCGCGACGAGGAACCAGATGATGTTGCCCAGGGTCGACATCGCGCCCGCGGTCGGCGTCGGGACGATGGTGCGCCCGAACGGCCAGAGGGCGTAGGCCCCGATCCGGAAGCTGGCGATGCCGAACGGGATCGTGATGATGAAGATGCAGGCGATCACGCCGAAGACGAGATAGGCCAGGGCCAGCCAGATGCCGCCGAAGACGAGCCAGATCAGGTTGAGCAGGAGCCGCATACCGCAAGTGTCCCAGCCGCGCGCCGGGGCTAACGGGTCAGGTCGACGGGTCGGAAGCTCACCGGGAAGGGCTCGGTGGTCTCGAAGAGCTCCTGGCCCTCGACGACCACGTCGGACTCGTAGGTCTCGCCCCTGAGCGTGAACACCCGCAGCCAGGGGTGGAGCGGGTCGATCACCCAGTAGTGCGGCACCCCGAACTGCGCCAGCACCTCGGGCTTGCGGACCAGGTCTGTCCGCCGGCTGGACGGCGACAGGATCTCCACGGCCAGCACCGGCGGCTGCTCCACCTCCGAGCCCTCCAGCAGGGTCCGGGGGACGACGAGCAGGTCCGGCTGGACGACCGTGCGCTCCCCCGCACGCACGTCGAGGGGCGCGTGCAGCACCCGCAGGTGCGCGGGCGCGGCGCGGGCCAGCAGGCCGAACAGCTCGCTGCTCACGACCTGGTGGGTGATGCCCGGGCTCGGCGACACGATCAGCTCACCCTCGATGAGCTGCACGGTCATGTCGTCCCGCTCCTCGCGGTAGGCATGCAGGTCCTCGACCGTGTAGATGCCGACGTCGGTGATGCTCATGATCCCCATCGTGCCCCTCCTGGTTCATGCCGTCCAGCATCGTCAACCCATGGATGAGCCGCAGATCTTGTCCACAGGGCGCGGTGGCGCCTCACCACGCCGTCATGCCCGAGGCGCCTGCCGCGTCAGGAGACTCTGCCCAGCGCGCGGGCGACGGCGATGTGGGCCTCGAAGCTCCGATTCATCTCCCGGGTGGAGTGGTAGTTGAGGACCACGTGGGCGTCGTGGTCCGGATAGTAGAAGGCGTGCGCCGCGGTCAGACCCAGCCCGCCGACGGGCTCGGGCAGGCCTCGCAGCACGATCGGCATGAAACCTTCGAAGCGGAGGGTGACGAAACCGAGCCCGTAGTGGATACCCGGCCGCATCCGTGAGCGTGGACGCGCGAGGTGGGCGAGCAGGTCCGGATCGAGGAGCGCGCCACCGTGGAGAGCCTCCTGGAAGCGCACGAGGTCGTCGGCGGTCGTGATCGCGCCACCGTCGACCGACCCGATCGTCAGCGCGGGCACCTGGCTGACCTCAGCCCGACCCAACCACATCGGCGCCGCGTCCCGCCCGGTCCGCTCGCCAGGGACAGGTGGGAGCACCTGGTAGGTGTCAGCCATCCCTGCCGGCTCGAACACCTCACGTCGCAGCAGGTCATGGACCGGCGCACCCCCGGCCTGTTCGGCGACGAGGCTGAGCAGGGCGAAACCGGCATCGCTGTAGCGGAACTTCTCCCCCGGCCGTCCGACGGCAGGCAGACCCTCGCACTGGGCGACGAGCTCCTCGAGCGTCCAGGCCCGGCCCGGGTCATCGGCGAGAGCTCGGAGCGAGCACTCCGTGCGGTGGCCCCGCGGCGGCAGGAACGGGTCGGGCAGCCCCGAACGATGGCCCAGGAGGCGCGCGACCGTGACCTCGCGCGGCAGGTCCACGCCCTCAAGCGCGGGCAGGGGCGTGAGCACCTCCGAGGGGAGGACCGACCCGAGCGGCGCATCCAGGGACAGGTGCCCGGAGGAGACCAACCGCCCGATCAGGACAGCCAGGAAGTTCTTGCCGATGCTGGCCGTGTGGAACGGCTGCTCGATGTCGCCATAGGTGAAGCGCACTCCTGGCGCGCGGACGAGGACCTGCGGCGGCGGCAGCGCTGGGCCGCGACCTCCCGAAGCCCGACGTCCCAAGACCCGACGCTGCGAAACACGCTCGAGCCGTCCCGCCAGCTCCGTCTCCAGCCACTCCTGCAGTGCTGCCCCGCCCACGCCAGCCTCCTCACAGCAACATACCTCCTAGACATGTCTAGCAGAGATGTCTAGGAGAGACAAGGCTCCTAGGATGAGCACCATGGCGTTCGTGATCCTCGGCCTGCTCCTGCTCCGACCGATGAGCCTCTACGACCTCGTCCGAGCCTTCGAGGCGGGCGTCTCACTCTTCTACAGCGCGAGCTCAGGCAGCCTCAAGCGCGCCCTGGACGGCCTGCTGCGCGAGGGCCACGTCGAGGTCGAGGACGCCACAGGAGGTCGTGGCCGCAAGGTCTACCACGTCACTCCCGCCGGGCTGGAGAGCTTCCGGACCTGGATGACGAGCGAGCTCACGGGCGGTGGCACGGAGACGGCAGCGCTCTCCCGGCTCTTCTTCCTCGGCCTTCTCGAGCCGGCGGAGCGCAGCACAGTCTCGGAGCACATCGAGGCGCGCATCCGCACCGACCTGGCCAGGCTCGAGGAGCTCTCCGCCCTGGTCGACCAGCAGGACATCCCGGACGAGCTCGCCGACGTCGCCCGCTACCAGCGCCAGACCTTGGACTACGGGCTCGCGACGACGCGGTTCGCCCTGGACTGGTTCCGCACCCGCGACGCCTGACCGAGGGCCACTCAGCCCTCCCGCATCGGCACGCGCACCCCGCGCTGCTCGGCGACCTCCTCGGCCTCCTCGTAGCCGGCGTCCACGTGCCGGATCACGCCCATCCCGGGGTCGTTGGTCAGCACCCGCTCCAGCTTCTGGCGGGCGAGGTCGGTGCCGTCGGCCACGGACACCTGGCCCGCGTGCATCGACCGGCCGATGCCGACGCCGCCGCCGTGGTGCAGCGACACCCACGAGGCGCCTGAGGCCGTGTTGACCAGCGCGTTGAGCAGCGGCCAGTCGGCGATCGCGTCCGAGCCGTCGGCCATGCCCTCGGTCTCCCGGTAGGGGCTGGCGACCGAGCCGCAGTCGAGGTGGTCGCGCCCGATGACGATCGGCGCCGAGACCTCGCCCGAGGCGACCATCTCGTTGAAGCGCACGCCCGCCTTGTCCCGCTCCCCGTACCCGAGCCAGCAGATGCGGCCCGGCAGCCCCTCGAAGGCGACCTTGTCCTGGGCGCCGCGCAGCCACTTGTGCAGGTGGTCGTTGTCGGGGAAGAGGTCCATCACGGCCTGGTCGGTGGCGTGGATGTCCTTCTCGTCGCCGGACAGCGCGACCCACCGGAAAGGGCCCTTGCCCTCGCAGAAGAGGGGCCGGATGTAGGCCGGCACGAAGCCGGGGAACTCGAAGGCCCGCTCGAAGCCGCCCTTGCGCGCCTCGTCGCGAATGCTGTTGCCGTAGTCGAAGACCTCGGCACCGGCGTCCATGAAGCCGACCATCGCCTCGACGTGCCTGGCCATCGACTCCTGGGCGCGGTCGGTGAACTCCTCAGGCTTCTTCTCCGCATACTCGCTCCACTCCGCCAGGTCGACACCGACCGGCAGGTAGGACAGCGGGTCGTGCGCGGAGGTCTGGTCGGTGACGACGTCGATCTCCACGCCACGGCGCAGCAGCTCGGGGTAGACCTCGGCGGCGTTGCCGACGACGCCGACGGAGACGGCCTCCTTGTTGGCCTTGGCCGCCAGCACCCGCTCGACCGCCTCGTCCAGGGAGCCGGCGATCTCGTCCAGGTAGCGGCTCTTGATCCGCCGACGCATCCGCGCCTCGTCGACGTCGACGATGAGGCAGGTGCCGCCGTTGAGCGTGACCGACAGCGGCTGTGCCCCGCCCATGCCGCCGCAGCCACCGGTCAGGGTGAGCGTGCCGGCGAGGCTGCCGTTGAATCGCTTGGCCGCCACGGCCGCGAAGGTCTCGTAGGTGCCCTGCAGGATCCCCTGGGTGCCGATGTAGATCCACGACCCGGCGGTCATCTGGCCGTACATCGTCAGCCCGAGGTGCTCCAGGCGACGGAACTCGGGCCAGTTCGCCCAGTCGGGCACCAGGTTGGAGTTGGCGATGAGCACCCGCGGCGCCCACTCGTGGGTCTGGAAGACGCCGACGGGCCGGCCGGACTGGACCAGCATGGTCTCGTCCTCGCGCAGGTCGGTGAGGGTGCGGACCATGGCGTCGAAGCTGCGCCAGTCACGCGCGGCACGCCCGGTGCCGCCGTAGACGACCAGGTCGTCGGGGCGCTCGGCGACCTCGGGGTCGAGGTTGTTCATGAGCATCCGCAGCGGGGCCTCGGTGGCCCACGAGCGGGCGGTGAGCTGGGTGCCGCGTGCTGCGCGGACGGGGCGGGCGCCTTCCATGACGGTCTCCTTCGACTCGGGTGGGGCAGGTCTTGAGGGATGTGATCGGGTATGTGGTGGGGCTGGGTCCGGGGTCGCGTCCGGCTCGGGCGCGGTCCGGTCCGGGTCAGGCGAGGGGTCCGGTCTCGCTCTCGGCGGCGGCGCGGACGGCGCCGTCGAGGACGAGGTCGACGGTGGTCTCGATCTCGGGCGAGAGATAGCGGTCCTCCCCCGGGCCCTGCACGCCCTGGCCGCGCAGGAGCGCGACGACGGCCGCGGTGGCGGGCGCGGGCTGGAGGGGGGCGCGCAGGTCCAGCGCCCGGGCCGCGGTCAGCACCTCGACGGCCAGGACGCGGGCCAGCCCGTCGACGCTGCGGCGCAGCTTGCGGGCGGCGTTCCAGCCCATGGACACGTGGTCCTCTTGCATCGCCGAGCTCGGGATCGAGTCCACGCTGGCGGGGGCCGCGAGGCGCTTCATCTCGGAGACGATCGCGGCCTGGGTGTACTGCGCGATCATGTGGCCCGAGTCGGTGCCGGGGTCGTCGGCCAGGAAGGGCGGGAGCCCGTGGTTGCGGGCGACGTCGAGGAAGCGGTCGGTGCGCCGCTCGGAGATGCTCGCGACGTCCGCGGCGATGATCGCCAGGAAGTCCAGGACGTGGGCCACGGGGGCGCCGTGGAAGTTGCCGTTGGACTCCACGCGGCCGTCGAGCGTCACGACCGGGTTGTCGATCGCGGCGGCCAGCTCGCGGTCGGCGACGAGGGCGGCGTGGTCGACGCTGTCCCGGGCCGAGCCGTGCACCTGCGGCGAGCAGCGCAGCGAGTAGGCGTCCTGGACCCGCGTGCAGTCGTCGGTGCGGTGGCTCTCACGGATGGCGCTGTGCGCCATGACCTTGCGCAGGTTGCCCGCCGAGGCGGCCTGGCCGGGGTGGGGTCGCAGGGCGTGCAGGTCGGCGGCGAAGACGTCGTCGGTGCCCATCTGACCCTCGACGCTCATGCCGGCCGCGACGTCGGCGGTGGCCAGGAGGGTGCGCAGGTCGTGGATGGCCAGGACGAGCTGGCCGAGCATCCCGTCGGTGCCGTTGATGAGGGCCAGGCCCTCCTTCTCGGCCAGCTGGACCGGCTCGATGCCGGCGGCGGCGAGCGCCTCGGCCGCGGGCACGGGTGCGCCGGCATCCGACTCCGGCGCGGCGGGGTCACCGACCCTGACCTCGCCCTCGCCCATGACGGCGAGCGCGCAGTGGGACAGGGGCGCGAGGTCGCCGGAGCAGCCCAGGGAGCCGTACTCCTTGACGATCGGCGTGATGCCCGCGTTGAGGAGAGCCGCATACGCCTGCGCGGTCTCCAGACGCACGCCGGTGCGCCCGGTCGCCAGGGTCGAGAGGCGCAGCAGCATGGTGGCGCGCACGACCTCCCGCTCCACCTCGGGGCCGGAGCCGGCCGCGTGGCTGCGGACGAGGCTGCGCTGGAGCTGGGCGCGCTTCTCCCGCGGGATGCTGGTGGTGGCCAGCGCGCCGAAGCCGGTGGAGATGCCGTAGTGCGGCACCGTGTCGTTGGCCAGGTCCTCGATGACCTGACGGGTGGCGCTGATGCCCTCGACGGCCTCGTCGGAGAGGCGGACGGGGACGCCGTGGCGGGCGACCGCGACGACGTCCGCGGCGCTGAGGGGGCCGACGTCGATGACGACCTCGGAGGGCAGCTCGGTGGTGGCGACACGACTCATGGGTCCCATTGGACCGCCTCCGGCCACGGCCCGACAGCCACGACCGCTCGTTGGTGTCTCAGATCCCAGACGTCGACGGCAGAGCGTGTCGCCGGTGGTGACCAGAGCGTGTCGCCGGTCGGCAGCAGAGTGTGTCGTCGGTCGTGAAAGGGGTGGATGACACACTTCGTCCGTGCCGGACACGAGGGAGTCATGACGCACCTGACACCGACGCCAAGCGGCGTCGGCACCGCGCCGGAGGACGACTTCCGGGCGCTCTACGACGCGGCGTACGCCGACGTGCTGCGGTTCGTGCAGCGCCGCTGCCATCCCTCCCACGCCGAGGACGTGACCGCGGAGGTCTTCCTCGTCGCCTGGCGACGGTATGCGGATCTGCCGGTCGGTCTCGACGCGCGCCGCGCGTGGCTCTTCGGGGTCGCGCACAAGACGCTGGCCAACTCCTACCGCAGCGAGCAGCGACGCACCGCCCTGGCCGTGCGGATCAAGGACACCTACGACGGGGTGGAGCCGGGGACGCACCCGGACCTCGTCTCGCTCCGCGTCGACCTGGGCCGCGCCTGGCACCGGCTCAGCCCGGAGCAGCAGGAGGTCCTGGCGCTCACCGTCTGGGACGACCTGAGCTCCGCCCAGGCCGCGCAGGTCCTCGGGACCACCGCGACCGCATACCGGCTCCGCCTGTCCCGCGCGCGCCGCGCGCTGCGCGGGCACCTCGACCCCAGCCCCCAGGCCGCACCCGGCCACGCCCTCCAGGAGGGAGACGCCTGATGAAGAACGACGACCTGCTCACCGCCCTGCGCCAGATGGACTCCGCCGACCCGGCCGCGTCCCCGACCTCCGAGCGCGCCCGCGCCGACCTGGACCTGATCCTGTCGACCCGGCGGGACGACCAGGCCACGACGGACACGGCGCGCGCCGCACGGCCCGCCGGATCGTCGACGGGCACCAGGACGACAGCGGGCACCAGGACCGCCCGCGCCCCCCGCCGGGCCCGCTGGGTCCTCGCCGCGGCCGCCGCCGTCGTCGGCATCGGGGTCGTCACGCCGATGGTCGCGCCGGGCCCCGCCTACGCCGGCTGGGTCGCCATGCCGCAGCCCGCGCCGGCGCCGATCATCGAGGAGGCCGAGCGCGCCTGCCAGGAGATGTGGACCGGCACCGGCGTCTACGACCCCGAGGGCACCGGGGCGGGGGCCTACGACGAGGACTACCAGGAGATGGGTTTCGTCGATCCGGCCACGATGCGCGCGGCCCTCACCGAGCGACGGGGCCCGTGGACCTTCACCATCCTGCGCGGCCCGGACGGCCAGCTCGGTGACTGCCTGCTCGGACGGTCCCGGCTGAGCATGCTCGGCGGCGGGAGCGGCGGCGGCGGGATGAGCGGCACTCCCGCGACCCCGGATCCGACGGGGGCCGAGCTCGACACCGCGATGGCCGGCAGCCTCAGCAGCAGCCCGTCCTGGTGGGAGCAGATCATCGGCCGGGACCAGGCCCAGGGACTGTCCTACGTCTACGGCCGCGCCGGCGAGGACGTGCGTGGCGTCGTCGTGCACACCCCCGACCAGGGCGAGGTGACCGCCTCGGTGCAGAACGGCATCTGGGCCGCCTGGTGGCCGGTCGAGGAGGGCCGCTATCCCAGCGGCCTGACCGCCACGGTCACGATCGCCGACGGCACCTCGCGCGATGTCGACGTGGACGAGCTGCTCCTGGCGTGGGAGGGCGAGGACGGCTGACGGGATACTGGCCCGCATGGCCCGCTCCAACGCCCCCGCGGCCGAGCACGCGCTGGCGATCCTCACGCTGCTCGCCCGGCACGCGACCCCGCTGGCCGCGGCGACCATCGCCCGCGAGCTGGGGCTGCCGCGGTCCTCGACCTACCACCTGCTCACGGTCCTGACCTCCCGCGGCTTCGTCGTCCACCTGCCCGAGGAGCGGCGCTACGGCCTGGGCGTGGCCGCCTTCGAGCTGGGCTCGGCCTACACCCGGCACGCTCCCCTGCAGCGGCTGGCCCGCCCGATCCTGACGCGGCTGGCCGACGCGACCGGCCACAACGCCCACCTGGGCGTGCTGCACGGCAAGGACGTCGTCTACGTCATCGAGGAGCGCGTGGCCGGACGGCCCTCGCTCGTCTCCGACGTCGGCGTGCGCCTCCCGGCGTCGCTGACCGCGACCGGGCTGGCGATCCTCTCCGCGCTGCCGGCCGCGCAGGTGCGCGCGCTCTTCCCCTCGGCCGACGCCTTCGTGCAGCGCACGGGCGCCGGGCCCACCTCCCCCTCCACGCTCCGCCCGCTGCTGACGCAGACCCGGACGCGGGGGTATGCGGTGGAGGCCGGTTTCGTCACGGCCGGCATGGACTCCGTCGCCGTGCCGGTGCTCGACCACTCCGGGCACCCGGTCGCCGGGATGGCGGTCACCGTGCCCGAGGAGGTGGCCACCCCCGAGGCGATGGCGACCTGGGCCGGTCAGGCCCGCCGCGCGGCGGAGGAGCTGTCGCGGCGGCTCGGGCACCGCCACTAGGGTCTGGCCATGACGACCCCCAGGCGGGCCGGGGCGAGGGAGCCCACGGACCCGGGCGACCGCATATCCCGTCGAGCGGTGGCGGGCTATGCCGCCGGGAGCGTCGGGACCGGCGGCTTCGGGACGCTGCCCGGGCTGGTGCTGGCCTACTACCTGACCGACACGCTCGCGGTGCCGGCGCTGCTGGCCACCTTCGTCGTCATCGTGCCCAAGGTCTGGGACGTGCTCATCGACCCGCTCGTCGGCGCGATCTCCGACCGGGAGGCGCGGTCCCGGCACACGCGCACGCGGCTGATGGCGATCGGCGCGCTCACCCTGCCGGTCGGTTTCGTGGCCACCTTCGCCGCCCCGATCGGGCTGTCGCCGCAGGCCGCGGCGGGCTGGGTCGTCGTCGCCTTCCTCCTCGCCACGACCTCGTTCAGCCTCTTCCAGGTCCCCTACATCGCGCTGCCCGCCGACCTGACCGACGGCTACGAGGAACGCACGCGGCTGCTGAGCTGGCGGATCGCGGTCCTGGCGCTGACGATCCTGCTGGTCGGGGCCGGCGGGCCGGCGCTGCGCGACCTCGCCGGCGGGGGCCACCTCGGCTATCTGGTCATGGGCATGGTGGTCGCGGGCGTGCTGATGGCCGGGATGCTGGCCTGCACCATCGGGGTCGCGGGCCGTCGCCCACCGCCGGCGGAGCAGGCACCGGCCCTGTCGGGCTACCTCGAGGGGCTGCGCACGCTGCGCGAGCACCGGCCCTATCGGATCCTCCTCGCCGTCTTCGTCCTCCAGGCTCTCGCCACCGGCGTCATGCTCGCCGCGGCGCAGTACGTCGCGACCTACACCCTCGACTCGCAGGCCGCCCTCACCTTCCTCTTCCTCGCCCTCGTCGGTCCGGCTCTGGTGGTCATGCCGCTGTGGACCAGGTATGCGGCTCGCGTCGGCAAGGCGCGGGCGCTCGCCTCCGCGTCGGTCATCTTCCTGGTCGCGGCCCTGAGCCTGGTCGCCCTGCCCCTCCTGCCGACGTGGTGGGTCTACGTCGCGGTCGGGCTCGCCGGCGTCGCCTACGCCGGGATGCAGCTCTTCCCGCTGGCGATGCTGCCCGACGTCATCACCACGGCCGGCCGCCAGCGCGGCGGGGCGATGAGCGGGCTGTGGACCGCCGGAGAGACGGCCGGGCTGGCCTCCGGACCGGTGATCGTCCTGCTCATGCTGGCCGCCGGCGGGTTCGTCTCCAGCGGCCCCGAAGAGGTGGTGAGCCAGCCGGCGGCGGCGCACCTGGCGATCGTGCTGGCCTTCTCGCTCGTGCCGGCGCTGCTGGTGCTGGCCAGCCTGGTGGTGCTACGTCGTTATCGGGAGCCGGAGGTCGGTCTTCGCGAGCCGGAGGTGGCCGGTGCGTGAGGAGATCATGGCGCGGCTGACGGCCTATCGCGCCCACGACGCCCCGACCCACGGCGGCCGGGTGCTGTCCTACGTCTACGACAGCGGCCGGCCGGAGCTGGACGAGATCGCCGCCGCTGCCGCCCGTGAGCTGCAGGCCGTCAACGGGCTGGACCCGACGACCTTCCCGTCCGTGGCGCTGCTGGAGGGTGACCTCATCCGCTTCGGGCGGGAGATGCTGCACGGGCCGGAGGTGACCGGCTCGGTCACCTCCGGCGGGACCGAGAGCTGCCTGCTCGCCGTCCTGGCCGCCCGGGAGCGGTGGCGGGGGCGGGACGGGCAGGGTCGTCCTCGCATCGTGCTGCCGACATCGGCGCACGCCGCCTTCCACAAGGCCGCCCACCTCTTCGGGCTGGACCTGACGCTGGTCCCGGTCGACGTGGGCAGCGGCCGCCCCGACTCGGCAGAGATCGTCGCAGCCATCGAGGCCGACCTCTCCACGGTGGCGCTGGTCGTCGTGTCGGCGCCCTCCTATCCGCACGGCGTGCTCGACCCTGTCGGCGAGGTCGCTGCCGCCGCCCAGGAGCGCGGCATCCCCTGCCACGTGGACGCCTGCATCGGCGGGCTGGTCCTGCCCTGGTGGGAGGCGGCCGGCGGGGACGCGGTCCCGGCGTGGGACTTCTCCGTGGCCGGCGTGAGCAGCATCAGCGCGGACCTGCACAAGTTCGGCTTCGCCCCCAAGGGCTCCTCGCTGCTCCTCTTCGCCGAGCCCGAGCTGGACCGGGCGCGCTACTTCGCGCTCACCGACTGGCCGGGCTATCCCGTCGTCAACGCCACGCTGCTGGGCTCTCGGTCGGCGACGTCGCTGGCCGCGGCCTGGGCCGTCGCGCAGGACCTGGGGGTCGAGGGCTATGTCGAGCTCACGGCGCAGACGGTCCGCGCCACCCGGTCCGTGCTGGAGACGGTCGCGCAGATCGAGGGACTGCGCGTGATCGGCGAGCCGGTCGGGCCGCTCGTCGCGGTGGCGTCCGACGAGGCCGTCGCTCCGGTGTCGCGGGTCGACCCGCATGCGTGGGCGAGCGCGGTCGGGCGGCGCGGCTTCGTGCTCCAGGGTCAGCCCGGCCATCCCCAGCGCGACGCCCCGGCGGTCCCCCGGTCGACCCACCTGACCCTCACCCCGGTGACCGAGAGCATGCTCGACGACCTGCTGCCCGCGCTGGTGGAGGCCGCCGACGAGGTGCGCGGCCCGGGAGCGGAGCCGGCCACGGGGCGAGGCGAGGAGAGCCCCATACCCGACCCTGAGGCGTTGGCCGAGGCGGCCCGCGCGGGCGGCGACCTGGATCTGGCCGCGGTGCTCGCGCTGATCGAGGCGTTGCCGCGAGAGCACTCGGCCCGCCTCCTGAGCACCTTCCTGGCCGCCTTCACGGCCCCCAGGTAGCGTGGCCGACCACTGACACCAGGAGGCAAGGATGCACGTGCTGTGGGGAGCCGGCGGCATGGTCGCCCTGATCGGGCTGGCGCTGCTGCTGTCGGAGAACAGGCGAGGGGTGAAGTGGCGCACCGTGCTCGCGGCGCTGGCGATCCAGCTCGGGTTCGGGATCATCGTCCTCTTCTGGCCCACCGGTCAGCGGGCGCTGGGCAAGGTGTCCGAGGGGGTGCAGGCGGTGATCAACTCCTCCAACGAGGGCATCGGCTTCCTCTTCGGGCAGCTGATCCCCAACCCCGAGGACGGCATCATCTTCGCCTTCCAGGTGCTGCCGGTGATCATCTTCTTCGCGTCGCTGACCGCGGTCCTCTACCACTGGGGGATCCTGCAGTTCGTCGTCGAGAAGCTCGGGGCCGCGCTCGGCTGGGCGCTGGGCACCAAGAAGGCCGAGTCGGTCAACGCCGCCGCCAACATCTTCGTCGGGCAGACCGAGGCTCCCCTGGTCATCCGGCCCTACCTGAAGGGGCTGACCCGCTCGGGGCTCTTCGCGGTCATGGTCGGTGGCCTGTCGACCGTGGCCGGGTCGGTGCTCGTGGGCTACTCGCTGCTGGGCGCGCCGTTGGAGTATCTCATCGCAGCCTCGTTCATGGCCGCACCCGGCGCGCTGCTCATGGCCAAGATCGTGGTGCCCGAGGGGACCGAGGCCAAGGACCGGCGTCGGCGCAAGGGCGCAGAGGACGAGGACGAGGCGGCCACCGACGCCGAGACCGAGACCGCTACCGAGACCGAGACCGAGCTCGAGACTGTCGGCGCACGGTCGGACGGGCAGGCGGCAGGTGGCTCCGCCGTCTCCGGCGTGGACGGCCGCGAGGTGACGCGCGACGACCGCGGGCGCCCCGAGCGCCGGGACGACGACGGCGACGGCCTCCTCGACGAGGGGCAGGAATATCGCAACGTCATCGACGCGGCCGCCTCCGGCGCGGGCGAGGGCCTGAAGCTGGCGCTCAACATCGGCGCCATGCTGCTGGCCTTCATCTCTCTCATCGCCCTGATCAACCTGCTGCTGGGCGTCGTCGGCGGCTGGTTCGGCGCGGAGGACCTGACCTTCGAGCAGATCCTGGGCTACGTCTTCGCCCCGATCATGACGCTCATCGGCGTCCCGTGGGCCGAGGCGACCGGGGCCGGCAGCTTCGTGGGCCAGAAGGTCGTGGTCAACGAGTTCGTCGCCTTCTCCAACTTCGCCCCGGAGATCGAGGCCTACAGCCCGCGGACCGCCGCGATCATCACCTTCGCGCTGACCGGCTTCGCCAACCTCGGCTCGCTGGGCATCCTGCTCGGCGGCCTCGCCAGCCTGGTCAAGGACCGTCGTCCCGAGATCGCCGAGCTCGGCATCCGGGCCATCGTGGCGGCCACCCTGGCCAACTTGATGTCGGCCGCGATCGCCGGCATGCTGATCACCTGACGACCCACGAGAGGCACCACGGGGGATGACGAGGAGAAGGCGAGGGATGCCCCATACCCTCCTGGCCTTCGGCGCCGCACTGCTGCTGTCGGCCTGCGGCCCCGACGCCGAGGAGCTCAGCGGCACCCTCACCGCCGGCATCGACGAGCAGGGCTGCGAGCGGCTGCTGTCCGGACCGGCGACGGAGGAGCTGACCGGGCCGCAGGGCTCCCACCGCCTGCACGAGGTCGGCGGACTGCCCGCCTGCCAGGCCCTGACCAGCGGCGACAACGGCGCCCGGGTGACGGTCGTGCGCGTGCCGGCGGCGCAGTGGGCGGGCACGCAGTACTGGACCTTCATGGACCTGCTGCCCGCGCACCCCACCGACGCCGACGCCGACCCCCGGCTCCTGGAGCTGATGGAGTCGCTGCGCGAGAAGACGCTGCCCGACGAGGACGCGTGCGAGCTCTTCGTCGCGCTGGCCGAGGAGAGGCACGGGTCTGCCGAGCCCCTCGTCATCTCGCCCGCGGCGCTCGGCGGCCTCTCGCTCCTGTCGGCCCAGGCGTGCGGCGGAGGCCAGTTCGCGCTGGTCACCATGGAGTCCGCCACAGACCTGGAGCTGACGCCGGAGCGTGAGTCGTTGCTGCGCGCGGCCGTCGACGAGCTGCACCCGGCGGATCTGGCCCCGGGAGGCTGAGCGGGGTCCGCTCGGCTAGCGTCGTGGCATGCGAGCGATCACCATCACCGAGCCCGGTCAGGCCGACGTCCTCGTCGAGGCCGACGTCCCCGATCCCGCCCTCTCCGACGGCGAGGTGCTCGTCGAGGTCGTCTCGGCGGGCGTGAACCGCGCCGACGTGCAGCAGCGGATGGGCTACTACCCGCCCCCGCCCGGCGCCTCCGAGCTGCTCGGCCTGGAGGTCAGCGGCCGGATCGCCGAGCTCGGGCCCGGCACGGAGGACTCCGGCTGGCAGGTCGGCGACGAGGTCTGCGCGCTGCTGGCCGGCGGAGGGTATGCGGAGCTCGTCGCCGTCCCCGTCGGTCAGCTCCTGCCGATCCCGGCCGGCGTCAGCCTGGCCGACGCGGGAGGCATCCCCGAGGTGGCGTGCACGGTCTGGAGCAACCTGGTCAACCAGGCAGGGCTTTCCGAGGGAGAGACGGTGCTGCTGCACGGCGGCTCCAGCGGCATCGGCACGATGGCGATCCAGGTCGCCAAGGCGCTCGGCGCCCGGGTCGCGGTGACGGCGGGCTCGGCCGACAAGCTCGAGGCCTGCCGCGAGCTCGGGGCCGACATCCTCATCAACTACAAGGAGCAGGACTTCGTCGAGGAGCTCAAGGCCGCCACCGACAGCCACGGCGCCGACGTCATCCTCGACGTGGTCGGCGCGAAGTACCTGGCCCGGAACGTCGACGCCCTCGCCGACGGCGGACGCCTGGTCGTCATCGGGCTGCTCGGCGGCCGCAAGGCCGAGCTCGACCTGGGCAAGCTGCTGCCCAAGCGGGCCTCGGTCGCCGCGACCTCGCTGCGCAGCCGTCCGCTGGAGGACAAGGCCCGCATCGTCCGCGAGGTGCGGGAGACGGTCTGGCCCTGGATCGAGGAGGGCCGCGTGCGCACGGTCATCTCCTCCCGCCACCCGCTGGCGGAGGCCGCCGCGGCGCACCGCGAGATGGAGGAGTCCGGCCACATCGGCAAGATCCTCCTGGAGGTCACGACCTCCTGACGTCGTCCGGGCCCTCGTCGACCTGGCCCCCGTCGACCGCGGTCTGGACCTCCACGTCGCCGGTGCCCGTGGCGTAGGCGCCGTCCGCGGCCCCGCTGGTCAGGGCGTCCTGCACCAGCCGACCGGGGCGCCGGTCCGCGCCGGCACCGGCCAGCACGTCGAGGATGCCGCGGGTGTCTCGGTCGGCCTTGCCCAGCTCCTTGCGCGTGGTCCATCTGGCCTTGCGCGCCTCGGTGGCCAGGGCGATCTCCGGCTTGTCCTCCAGGCTGACCCGGAAGATCACGTCGACCCCCTGCTCCAGCGGGTCCACCCGGACCGCGACGGGATCACCGGGATCGATGTCGAGCCCCACCTCCTCGAGCACCTCCCGACGCACCGCCTCGGTCGGCTCCTCGCCCCGGCCCAGCAGCCCGCCGGGCAGGCTCCACCCTCGCCGGTGCGGCTGCCAGAGCACGAGGATCTCGTCGTCGTGCTCGATGACGCACACCGCGCCCACGGTGAAGGAGGGGGCCACGGTGCGCACGACGGTCCGCTTGATCGGCCCCGGAGTCACCCGGAAGGCCACCAGCGCGGCCGTCCCCATCTTGCGGCGCAGCGTGCTCAGGTCCACGCGCTCACCCAACCACACGGCACCGACATCGGCCCGTCAGACCGTCATCCGTCGGCCGTCATCCCGTCGCCGCGGCCGCCGCCCGTCCCGCCGCGCGCCCGGAGAACAGGCAGCCACCCAGGAAGGTCCCCTCCAGCGAGCGGTAACCGTGCACCCCGCCGCCACCGAACCCGGCGACCTCACCTGCCGCATACAGACCTGGGACGATCTGGCCGCCGTCGCCGAGGGCGCGGCCGTCGAGGTCGGTCTGCACGCCGCCGAGCGTCTTGCGCGTCAGGACCCGCAGCCGCAGGGCGACCAGCGGCCCGTGCTTCGGGTCGAGGAAGCGGTGCGGCGAGGCCGTGCGGATGAGCTTGTCCCCGCGCGACCTGCGCGCCGCCCGCACGAGCGCGGTCTGCACGTCCTTGCCGTAGTCGTTGTCCAGCTCCCGGTCGCGCGCCTCGACCAGCTCGCGCACGGCGGCGGGGTCGAGCAGGTCCTCCCCGGTCAGGCCGTTCATCTTCACGACCAGCTCCTCCACGGTCGTGGCCTCGACGACATCGGCCCCGTGGTCGACGAAGGCCTGCACCGGCCCCGGCACGTCGGTCGTCACCCGACCGAGCACCTGCCGCACCGACCGCCCGGTGAGGTCGGGATTCTGCTCGGAGCCGGAGAGGGCGTACTCCTTGCCCAGGATCGTGTGCGTGGCGATGAACCAGCTGTGGTCGTGCCCGGGCGCGGTCGTGCGCAGGTGCTCCAGCGTGCCGAGGGTGTCGAAACCCGGCAGGTATGGGGCAGGCAGTCGCCTTCCCGTCGCGTCCAGCCACAACGAGCTGGGACCGGGCAGGATCCGGATGCCGTGCCCCGGCCAGACCGGCGCGTGGTTGGGCAGGCCCTCGACGTAGTGCCACATGCGGTCCCGGTTCACCAGCCGGGCGCCGGCGGCCACGACCGGCTCGAGCATCGACCCGTCGACATAGGCCGGCACCCCGGTGACCATCTCCCCCGGCGGGGCCCCGAGCCGCTGCGGCCAGAACTGCCGCACCAGGTCCTCGTTGGCCCCGATGCCGCCGCTGGCGACGACCACGGCCTGGGCGGACAGCTCGAAGTCCCCGACCTCCTCCCGGCTCGAGGGAGCACCCCGCTCGACCTCGTCCGGCGCCAGCACCCGGCCCCGCACGCCGGTCACCGCACCGTCGGTCACGACCAGCCCGGTCACCCGGTGCCGGCCGCGCAGCTCGACCAGCCCCGCCTCGACCCCGGCGCGGACCTCCCGCTCGAAGGGCTCGACGACGCCCGGCCCCGTCCCCCAGGTGATGTGGAAGCGCGGCACCGAGTTGCCGTGGCCGGTCGCGGTCCCGTCCCCCCGCTCGGCCCAGCCCACGACGGGGAAGAAGCGCACGCCCTTGTCGCGCAGCCAGGCCCGCTTCTCCCCGGCGGCCCACTCGACATAGGACCGGGCCCACCGCACGCCCCACAGGTCCTCGTCGTCGCCACGGTCGAAGCCCGCGCTCCCCCGCCAGTCCTGCCAGGCCAGGTCGAAGGAGTCCTTGATCCCCATCCGCCGCTGCTCGGGGCTGTCGACCAGGAAGAGCCCGCCGAAGCTCCACCAGGCCTGCCCGCCCAGGTGGGTGGTCGACTCCTGGTCGACCAGCACCACCCGACGTCCTGCGGCCACCAGCTCGCTGGTGGCGACCAGTCCGGCCAGCCCGGCCCCGACCACGATGACGTCAGCGTCCATGACGGAACACTAGTCCGGCGCACTAGGCTCGGTGCCGATGCGCACCCGTGAGCCCATCCGTCGCAGCCTGCTGGTCGGGCTCCGTCGTGCTGTCCTGGTGCTCGTGATGGCCCTGGTCGCCTTCACCGGCGGCGTGGCCACCACCCAGCTGTGGCCGGTCGAGGCCGCGACGCGCTACTTCTCGGCCGAGGTGTCCGTCGAGCCCAACCTCGGCTCCACCGTGCACCTGCCCACCGTCGTGGGCGACGTGTTCGTCGACTTCCACGGACCCCTGCCCGCGCCGGGCCTGACCGCCCAGGTCCAGGTCCGTGACGAGGTGACCGACCTGCTGCGCAGCGGCCGCCTGCAGAGCGCCGACCTCCAGCCCGACCAGGCCGAGCTGCGCGCCGCCATCGACGACGGCGTCCGCGAGGTCGCGTGGAAGTTCGCCGCCGGCGCGATGGGCACCACGCTGCTCGCGCTCCTGGCGTATGCGGTCGCTCGCCCCCGGCGCACACCTCACGTCTTCCTGGTGTCGGGCCTGGCCACGGCCCTGGCCCTCGCGGGGCCGGGGGCTGCCGCATACCTGACCTATCGGACCGCGAACGTCGCCGAGTTCCGCGCCACCTCGCTGCTGTCCCTGGTGCAGGCCAACCGGGGGATCCTCACCGACCTGACCCGCAACGCCGACCACGGCGCGATCTACGTCACCAACCTGCTGGCGCTCTCGGACGCGGTGCGGCAGGAGTTCAACCCCGACGCCGAGACGCTGCCGCCGGGGGCCAAGTTCCTGCTGGTCAGCGACATCCACGGGCTCAACCACTATCCGCTGATGCGCGAGATCGTGGAGAACGAGGACATCGACGCCGTCATCGACACCGGCGACCTGGTCAACTTCGGCCAGCCGCGCGAGGGCAACCTGACCGGGATCTACCAAGGCATCCAGAGCCTGGGCGTGCCCTACATCTTCACGCGGGGCAACCACGACGCGCTGTCCTCGACCGACGAGAACGTGCTGCGCCGCCTCTCCCGCCTGCCCAACGTGGTCCTGCTCGAGCCGACGCAGGGCGAGTTCGTGCGGGCCGCGGTCAACGGCGTCACCGTCAGCGGCTTCAACGACACCCGCTACTACAACCAGCGCGGCGCCGACTTCGCCGAGGAGCAGACCGTCATCGCGGCGGCCTTCCGGGAGGCGACCGAGGGGCTGACCCCGACCGACATCGTGGTGACCCACCAGCCCTATGCCGCGCACCGCGTCCCCACGCGCGCGGTCACCCTCAACGGACATATGCACGCGCGGGGCCTGGACGGCTCCCACATCCAGCTGGGGTCGTTCACCGGTGGCGGGGTGGTCAACCAGTTCCGCATCCCGCCGCTGACCGACAGCTCCAAGGAGGCGGCCGAGGAGAACCCGGAGACCGCCGGTGAGCTGATCGGCCACCCCTACTCCTTCGACGTGCTCACCTTCGGCACCGACTGCTCGGTCACCCGGCTGACGCGCTACAGCTATCGCAACCTGGTCTCCGGGCGGCCGCAGTTCGACGACGTCTCGATCATCAACGGCCGCACCGTCCAGGAGTCCGCTCCCCAGGAGGGTCGGGTATGCGGTCCCGACCTCGGGGTGCAGATCGATCCCCTGCTCGAGGCCCAGCCTGCGCTCGGGAGCGAGGGCGAGGGTGGAGCTGGCGGCGTTGACGACTCTGGAGATGACGCCGACGGGGCCGAGGGCGGATGACCTCCAGCGCCGCGCCCTGGCCCGCTCCTGACCTGAGCTCAGCCAACCGGAGGTGCGCCGAGCACCCACCGGTGGCGAACCTCATACCTGGGCGTCCGGCGCGGGCCCTCCCCCAGGTGCGAGGCCATCAGCACCAGGTCCTGCACCTGCCAAGCCGGCGAGACGAGCGTGTCCAGCGACTGGAGCAGATGACCCGCCGGCCCCGGGCGGCCGACCGACCGGGCCAGGGTGAGATGGGGGTGGAAGCGGGTGCCGTCGACGCGGGCCCCGGCGTGGTTGGCGACGGCGCGCAGCCCCTTGGCCCACCCGGGCAGCACGCTGGCGGAGCCCTCGTCCACCGAGGGGTCGGCGTCGGCAGAGCCCTCGGCCTTCTCCTCGATGCCCGCCCACAGCACACGGGCGGAGCCGGGGTCGGGGAAGGCGCCGGCACCCTTGAGCCGGAGGCCGAGCGGTGACTGGCGGGCGGCCCACTCCTCACCCGCCTCGATCAGGGCCTCCTCGCGCCAGCCGTCCAGGTCGGGGATGAACGCGAGAGTGATGTGCAGGTGCTCGGAGCGGGTCCAGCGCCACTGACCGCGGTCGGCCAGGGCGTCCCGGCGCGGGGCCAGGAAGATGTCGAGCTGATCGACCACCTCGGGCGGGGGCAGGATCGCGACGAAGACTCGCATGCCGACCATCCTCGCGCATGTGCGATGGTGGGCCGGTGACCGCGACGCCGCCCGCCAACGATTCCAAGGCCAGCTCGATCGCCTGGGCCATCGCGACCATCGTGGTCGCCCTGGTGGCCGGACTCATCGCCTACCTGGCCATGAGCCAGCGTGGGGACGGCACCGCCGCCGCGCCTCCGGCGACCGCACCCGCCACGGCACCGGCGGCTCCGACGCCGGACCCGGCCCAGGCCCCCGCCGCGCCGGAGGCCGCTCCGCAGACCCCGAGCCCCGAGGTCCAGCAGATGCTCATGGACCTGCAGCGTCGGGACCCCGAGGACCCCATGGCGGTCGGCGAGGTCGACGCCCCGGTCGTGATGATCGAGTACGCCGACTACCGCTGCCCCTACTGCACCCGGTTTCACCTGGAGACCCGCCCCGAGCTGATGCCGCTGGTCGAGGACGGGACGCTCCGGATCGAGTTCCGTGATCTCGTCCTGTTCGGCGAGGGCTCCCAGGACGCCGCGATCGCGGCCCGCGCCGCGGCGCAGCAGGACAAGCTCGTGGACTACCAGTCGGCGGTCTTCGAGCGCTCGAGCGAGGGCCGGGCCGAGCTGACCCGCGACGACCTCGTGGCGATCGCCGAGGAGGTCGGGGTGCCCGACCTCGACGCCTTCACCGAGGCGCTGGATGACGAGGAGCTCGCGGCCGCGGTCGAGGCCGACACCACCGAGGCCCGCTCGCTGGGCATCAGCTCGACGCCGACCTTCCTGATCAACACCGCCGTGGTGCAGGGCGCCTACGAGGCCGCCCACTTCCGCACCGTGATCGAGCAGCAGAAGGAGCTCGCAGCCACCCCGTGATCCGGGTTGTGCCGGGGCCGATGTCGGCGACCTCAGCCGATGACGGTAAACCTCACATCTGCCCAGGTTCCAACCTGGGCAGATCTCCGGTTTGGCGACATGTGTGGCGCCCTCCGACATCTGTGGGCCGAGGGTGACTTCGAATGGCGCGGTGGCCGAGTCAGGAGCGGTCGGCGGGAGCCGAGGGCGCAGCCGTCTGCGGCAGGCTCAGGTCCGGGTCGATCGTCTCGCGCTCGGGGTGCGCACCGACCGGGCAGGCGGCGGCCTCCCGGCGCAGGCGGCGGTGGCTGGCCACCCGGTGGCTGACGGCCACGATGAGCGCGACCAGCACGGTGGCCAGGACGACCAGAACGCGCCGGTCGGCGACGGCAGCCTCGAAGAAGGCGGCCCACATGGCGAAGCCGATGGTCGAGTAGATCAGGCCCCAGGCCAGCGCCCCCAAGGACTGGGCCAGGGTGAAGCGCAGCCAGCGCATGCGGATGACGCCGGCGGAGGCCAGCACCACGGTCTGGATGCCCACGGTCAGGTAGGCCAGCGGCACGGCGAAGATCCCGCACCGCTGCACCGCGTCACGCCCCCGGTCGACGGCGTTGCTCGAGAGCCAGCCGTGGACGCGGGCCTGCCAGCCCTCCGCCGGGCGGGTGCGCTTGAGCGTCTGCTCGGTGACGTAGCGGGCGATCCAGTAGGTGGCCTGCCCGCGCAGCATCGCGATGCAGAAGAGGAAGGCCAGGGCGAGGCCGAAGGGATAGCCGTTGAACATCTCCATGCCGGCCCTCAGCCCCTCAGCCCGGCGGCGTGCTCAGGAGCCTTCGCGGCCCCGAGGGAGGCGAAGACGGATTCGTTGAGCTGGAAGGCATGCACGGCAGCATCAAGGGTAGCCTGCCGCTGCGCCTCCCCCAGCGGGATCCCGTCCAGCGCCGCCCGGTAGCCGTCCTTGTAGACCTTGAGCTTGTCGATCCCCTCGAAGCGGTAGAAGGTCAGCCCGTCGGCGGGGATGTCGTAGTGACGGCCGGCCAGGGTGGCGATGATCTGGCCGCCGGACAGGTCGCCCAGGTAGCGCACGTAGTGGTTGGCCAGGATCACCTCGGTGCTGTGGTGCTCGCGCAGGTATGAGGCGTAGGCCACCGTGGCCCCGGTCAGGGGGAGCCGCCCGTCGGCCAGCCGCACCTCGCAGTCAGGACCGACCAGCACCTCGAGGTCGTGCTCCAGGGCCGCGACGCGGTCCAGGCGCCGGTCGTCGACGTGCGCGAGCACCGGGTCGTCGGCGTAGTGCTCGTGCAGGACCTCCTCCAGAGCCCGGTAGATCACCAGCTGCTGGGCGGCCAGCGCGACGAACGCGCGGCGGCACGCCCGCCCCTCCATCAGGTCGGAGATGAAGCTGGACCGCTCGGCGCTCTCGTGGGCGGCGGCGGTCGTGGTGCGCAGCGCGACCGACAGAGGCAGGGCGTCGGGCTGGGGGTCGGACATCGGGAGTCTCCTGGGCGGCCGGGGATCAGCCCGCGCAGGCGGACCTCACCCTCTTTAGGTAAGGACAACCTAACCAAAAAAGACCGAAGACGCCACCCCCACGAAAGACGCTGCACCGCATACCCTCAGCCACATGAGGATCGTCGTCGCCCTCGGAGGCAACGCCCTGCTCGAACGGGGCCAGGTGCCCGACGCGGAGGCGCAGGTGCGCAACATCCGCCGCGCGATGCGCGCGCTGGCGCCGCTGGTGGACGAGCACGACGTGGTGATCACGCACGGCAACGGCCCGCAGGTGGGGGTGCTGGCGATGGAGAGCGCGGCCGACCAACGCCTCACCGAGCCCTATCCCTTCGACGCGCTGGGCGCGATGACGCAGGGGCTGATCGGCTACTGGCTGCTGCAGGCGATCGGCAACGAGCGGCCCTACCGGCAGTTCGCGGCGATCCTCAACCAAACGCTGGTGGATCGCGACGACCCGGCGTTCGAGGACCCGACAAAGTTCGTCGGGGAGGTCTACGACGAGCAGACCGCCCACGAGCTGGCGGAGAAGAACGGCTGGGAGGTCCGGCAGGACGGCGACCGCTGGCGTCGCGTCGTCCCGTCGCCGCAACCGCGGGAGATCATCGAGACCCGGCTCATCGACAACCTGCTGGACCAGGGCGTCATCGTGATCTGCGCCGGCGGCGGGGGCGTGCCGGTGGTGCTCCAGGAGGACGGCGACCTCGCCGGCGTCGAGGCCGTCATCGACAAGGACCTCAGCGCCGCCCTGCTGGCCCACCGCCTGGGCGCCGACCGGCTCCTCGTGCTCACCGACGTCTCGGCCGTGATGGAGGACTTCGGCACCGACGAGGCGCGGCCCATCTCGCGGGCGACCCCCGAGGAGCTCCGCGCGCTGGACCTGCCGGAGGGGTCGATGGGACCCAAGGTCGAGGCGGTATGCCGTTTCGTCGAGAGCGGTGCACCGGGCGCGGCGGCGGCGATCGGCAACCTGGAGGACGCGGTCCGGCTCGTCGATGGGACGGCCGGCACCTACGTCACCCGGTAGTCGCGCTCAGCTCTCGAGGCGCGGGCTCAGCCCTTGAGCTCGTCGGCCAGCACGCCCTGCGCCCAGGCGCCCACGACGGGGGTCCACTCGCGGACGGCCACCTGGTCGACCAGGCCCTGCTGCTGGAAGGGGTCCTCGCGCAGCAGCTCCACCAGCTCGGCGGCGCTGCTGCCGCGCAGGAGCAGGAGCGCGGCGTCGGGGGCGCCCTCGACCGAGGCGTAGGGGCCGGACATCAGCACCACGCCCTCCGCGGCGAGCCCGCCCAGGAACTCGCGGTGCGCGGGCCGGTGCTCGTCGCGCGCGGCGGTGTCGTCGGAGTAGGAGTAGTGCACGGCGAAGAGGCTCATGCCCTTGATCGTAGTGAGGCTCGCCACTCCCCGGGGCCCCAGATCTCCTGCACCCTCGTCCGTCCCCTCAACCCTTGCACCCGCATTCATAGATTGCTAGCATCCTATCCATGGAAGAGAAGGCGCAGTTCAACGTCTACCTCCCGCGCGACCTCATCACCGCCGTCAAGCACCGGGGCATCGACGAGGGGCTCAGCCTCTCGGCCCTGGTCGAGAAGGCGTTGCGCGCCTACCTCGCCGACAAGGAGTGATCCCATGTCCCCCCAGCAGCACGCCTCGGAGCAGGCCACCACGCAGGACACGAGCACGAGCATGGAGAGCAGCATGAGCACGATCACCGACCTGACCGCCCGGCCGATCCGCTTCACCGCCGACATCCCTGCCTGGCAGCGCATCCTGGAGACCCTGGGCGGCGTCCTCATCAGCGAGCACCCCGGCTGGCTGGTCTACCAGCTCGGGTCGGGCCGCGTCGCGCTGCACGCCAGCAATCCCGACCAGCCCGCCGGCCGCACGACCCTGCCGCTGGAGACGTCCACCCCCGTGGAGCAGGCCGTGCGCATCGCCGCCGCGGCCGGCGCCCCCATCGAGCTGAGCGAGCAGGACCACGGCACCGCCGGCCTGGTCACCGCGGCCGACGGCACGACCTTCACCCTCGACTCCCCCACCGAGGCCCCGGAGGACACCCCCGCCGCGGAACCGCGACTGTCGGTGGTCGGCATCTGGTACACCACCACCCCCGCGGAGGCCCGGCGCGTCCTGACCTCGCTCGGCGCCCGCCCGCGCCTGATCGCCGACGACGGTGTCTGGACCGACCTGACCTGCGACGGCGGCGGCCTGATGGCGACCCACGCCGCGGACTCGGTCGGCGCGGAGCTGGCCTTCGAGTGGGCCGGCAACGTCGAGGAGGCCAAAGCGCTGCTGGACGCCGCCGGGATCGGGTCGGCGCTCATCGACGAGACCTACAGCCGGACCCTGCAGATCGTCGACCCCGACGGGGTCAAGGAGATCTGGATCAACGAGCGTCAGTCCGACCTCTACGGCTACACCCTGGCCGAGATGGACTGATCTCGGTCACGGGGGATCGAGCGGGTCGAGGGCCTGACGCAGGTCGCGCCACAGGTCCTCGACCGCCTCGACCCCGACCGAGAGCCGCACCAGGTCCGCCGGCACCGTCTCGACCTCGAGGGGGTGCCGGCGGCGGCGCTCCAGCTGCGACTCGACGCCGCCCAGGCTGGTCGAGTGCGTCCACAGCCGCACCCGTTCGCACACCCTCTCGGCGGCCTCGGCGTCACCGCCCAGCTCGATCGAGACCATCGCCCCGAAGCCTGGATACCGCACGGCGCTGACGGCCGGGTGGTCCCCGAGGCGCTCCGCCAGGACCGCGGCGGAGGCCGAGGCCCGCTCCACCCGCAGCGCCAACGTCCGGACACCCCGCAGCACGAGCCAGGCCTCCATCGGCCCCGGGATCGCCCCGTGCAGGGTCCGGTAGGTGCTCCACCGCTCCAGCAGGTCCGGCCGACCCGGTGCCACCACGAGGGCGCCGAGCAGCACGTCGGAGTGACCGGCCAGGTACTTAGTCGCCGAGTGCAGGACCGCGTCGACGCCCCAGGCCAGGGGCCGCTGCACCAGCGGGGTGGCGAAGGTGTTGTCGCACACGACGAGGGGGCGGGCGGCCGCATACCGCTCCTCGAGCCGACCCATGACCGCGGCGACGTCGGTGACCTCCATCATCGGGTTGGTCGGCGTCTCCAGCAGGAGCAGGGCGGCCCCGTCGCAGGCCTCGACGATCGCGTCGGTCTCGTGGGCCGGCACGTTGCGCACCTCGAGCGCGCCGGCCGCGACCCGCTCGGCCAGCAACCCACCGGTGCCGTTGTAGACGTGGGTCGGGGCGACGACCACGCTGCCCACCGGCAGGGACCCGACGACCGCAGCCACGGCGCCCAGGCCGGAGGCGAAGGTCAGCGCGTGGCCGCCCTCGAGCGAGCCGAGCACCTCCTCCAGCGCCTCCCAGGTCGGGTTGGAGGCGCGCGCATAGCTCACCTCGCCGCCGGCGAGATAGGTGGAGGAGAAGGTCACCGGGACGTTCACGGGGGCTCCGGGTATGCGGTCCGGCCGGCCGAGCGCGACCGCGCGGGTCGCGGGGTCGAGGCTCTCGTGCTGCTCCATCTCAGCCCTCCCGCCGGGCCTGGCGCTCGCGGTAGGCGGCCGCCGCCACCCGGTTGCCGCAGGTGGTGCTGCAGAAGCGGCGGGACCGGTTGCGGGACAGGTCGACGTGGACGTCCTGGCAGTCCTCGGCCTCGCAGGTGCGCAGCCGCCGGACCTCGTCGGCGCGCAGCACGTCGACGAAGGCCATCGCGGCCTCGACCGCCATCCGGGTGGCCAGCGGGGCATCGTCGGAGGTGGCGTGCAGGTGCCAGCCGAAGTCGTCGTGCCGGACGACGCGCGGCAGGGCCCGGGCCTCGGCGAGCAGGGTGTTCACGTGCTCGGCGATCTCTTCCTCCCCCAGCTCCCAGAGCACCGCCAGCCGCGGCCGCAGCGCCCGGACCGCGTCCAGCTCGGCGCGGTCACGCTGCCGCGAGCCGGACCAGCGCCACTCGCGCACGAAGTCGTCGAGGTCGGCCACCGTGCCCAGGGTGTCCTCCCCGGTGCCTCGACCGGTCGTGTTGACCAGGGCGGCCGCCCCCTGCAGCGCCAGCTCGGTGTCATGGGTGAATTGCATCTTGACTCCTGACACGCCTCTCATCTATCGTCATGTCCCTCAACGTCTGACACCCATGATCCCACGTCAGGCCGACGACTCTCGGCCGACCCGCACCGAGAGGGGGACGCGATGAGCGAGACCACCACCCACCAGGACGGCACCCCGCGCGAGACCGCGCCCGGGGCAGCGCGCCAGTCCGCGCGCCGGCCCGGCACCGACGGCCGCCCGGCCGGCGCCCGCCACCTGGTCGTCGGGCTGCTCATCGCCGTGCTCTCCGCGGCGATGTTCGGCACGTCCGGCGCGGTGGCCAAGAGCGTGCTCACCGAGGGTTGGACCCCGGGCGCCGCGGTCACGGCCAGGATCACGCTGGGAGCCCTGATCCTCCTGCCCTTCGTGGCCCTGGAGATGCGGGGGCGGTGGCACCTGCTGTCCCGTCCGCTGGCCTGGGTCCACCTGGCCCTCTTCGGGCTGATCGCGGTCGCCGGCTGCCAGCTCTTCTACTTCCTCGCCGTCGAGCGTCTCTCGGTCGGGGTCGCGCTGATGCTCGAGTACCTCGGCCCCATCCTGGTCGTGGGCTGGCTGTGGCTGGCCAAGGGGCAGCGTCCCCGCCCGCTCACCGTGCTCGGCATCGGGCTCGCGGTCGTCGGCCTCCTGCTCGTGCTCGACGTGCTCGGCGACATCGAGCTCTCCACCGCCGGCGTCCTGTGGGGCCTGGCGGCCGCGGTCGGCCTGGCGGTCTTCTTCGTGGTCGGCGCCGACGACGCCTCGGGCCTGCCGCCGATCACCTTCTCCGCGCTGGGGATGGCCGTCGGTGGCCTGGCCCTCGCGCTGGCCGGCCTGGTCGGGCTGGTCCCGATGGCCTGGTCCACCACCACCGCCACCCTCGCCGGGCTGACCGTGCCCTGGTGGGTCCCGATCCTGTGGCTGGGCCTGGTGGCCGCAGCCCTGGCCTACGTGACCGGCATCGCCGCCGCGCGCCGCCTCGGCGCCAAGGTCAGCTCGTTCGTCGGGCTGGCCGAGGTGATGTTCGCGGTGCTGTGGGCCTGGCTGCTGCTGGCCGAGCTGCCCGCCCCGGTCCAGCTGCTCGGCGGCGCCTTCATCCTGGCCGGCGTCGTGGCCGTCAAGCTCGACGAGCGGCCCGAGGACGTGCACCCGGACACCGGCCCGATCGAGGTCGAGCCCATCCCGGACTGACCGCCCCGGGTCCATCACCGGAGCTGGTGCCGGACCTCCTCCAGCATCTCCACCGCCGCCAGCAGCGCCTCCAGGTCCGAGGCCGGCGGACCGTCCGGCGACAGCACATAGGCCGCGACCCGGTCCGCCCCGGCCTCCACGAGCCGCCCCACCTTCGCGGTGACCGCGTCGACGTCCGCGCCGTGCCGCACGGCCATGAAGGTCAGGCACTCCAGCCCACCACCGACGCCGGCGGCGGTGCGGGCGCCGGTGGCGATCCGCATACCCTCCAGCAGGGCGTCGTCCCTCGTCCCGCCGGTGAACAGGACCCCGTCGCCCACCTCGCCGGCCAGCGCCAGGGTCTTGGGCCCCTCACCGCCGACGTAGAGCGGCAGCGGCTCCTGCGGCGGCCACTGCAGCCGCACGCGGTCGAGCCGCACGTAGTCGCCGCTCACCGTGACCTCCTCCCCCGCCAGCAGCGCGCGCAGAGCCACCGCCTGCTCGCGCAGCAGCGTCAGCGGGGAGGCCAGCTTGACGCCGGTCTGGCGCATCCAGTCCTGGACGCCGTGGCCGATCGTGGGCAGCAACCGCCCCGGGAAGAGCCGCGCGATGGTCGCGATCTCCATCGCCAGCAGCGCCACGTTGCGCAGCGGCACCGGCATCAGCCCGATCCCCACGCGCACCCGGTCGGTGCTGGCCAGGGCGACCGAGGCGGTGCTCAGCCCCGTGTGGGCGAAGCAGTCCTCCCACACCCACAGCTCGTCCAGCGTCGAGGCGTCGACCGCGCGCGCCACCGGCAGCAGGTGCTCCGGCGGCTGGTCCGGCGGGAAGATGAGTCCGATCTCGGCCATGTCTCTAGACTCCCACCCGTGATCGACGACGACCACTGGTCCGACTACAACGACCACCAGCTCACCACCGAGGCGGTGCTGTCCGGCTGGCAGGTCATCCACGTGGTCGCCCGCATGATGTGATGAGTCCATGACGAATCCCCTGCTGGCACCATCGACGCTGCCGTTCTCCCTGCCCGACTACGCCACGATCACCGACGCCCACGTCCGTGAGGCCCTCGAGGCCGGCATGGAGCAGCACCTCGCCGAGCTCGAGGCGCTCGCCGCCGACACCGAGCCCGCCACCGTGGAGAACGTCCTGCACGCCTGGGAGCGCACCGGCGCCACCCTGGACCGCACGCTCTCGGCCTTCTGGGTGGCCAAGGCCGCCGACACCAACGCCGAGCGCGACGCGATCATGGCCGAGTTCTCCCCCAAGTTGGCCGCCCACAACGACGCGATCATGCTCCACCGGGGCCTCTACGACCGGCTGCTGGCCCTGCGCGGGCGGGCAGAGGCCGGCGAGGTCGAGCTGGACGAGCAGGACGCCTTCAACCTCGCCGAGCGGATCAAGGGCTACGAGCGCGGCGGCATCGCCCTGGACGAGGCCGGCAAGGCCCGGCTGCGGGAGCTGAACGCCGAGCTGGCGACCCTGTCCAACGCCTTCGACACCGCGCTGGTCGCCGGCCGCAACGCCGCGGCCGTCCACGTCACCGACGAGGCCGAGCTCGCAGGCCTGTCCGAGGACGACAAGGCCGGGCTGGCCGAGGCCGCCCGCGGCCGCGACCTGGACGGCTGGCTCATCCCGATCGTCAACACCTCCGGCCAGCCGATCCTGGACTCCCTGGAGCACCGTGGCCTGCGCGAGCGGGTCTACCGCGCCTCCGTGGAGCGGGGTCTGTCCGGCGAGCACGACACCCGCGCCATGCTGGTCAGGATCGCCCGCCTGCGGGCCGAGCGCGCGACCCTGCTGGGCTACGAGCACCACGCGGCCTACGTCCACGAGGTCGGTTGCGCCCGCACCACCGACGCGGTCAACGACATCCTGGGCCGCCTCACCCCCGGCGTGGTCGCCCTGACCGACGCCGAGGCCGACAAGCTCGCCGCTCGTCTGGAGACGCTGGAGCCCGGCGCCACCCTGGAGCCGTGGGACTGGCAGTTCCTCGCCGCCCAGGAGGCCGCCGAGAGCGCCTTCGACACCGACAAGCTCAAGCCGTACCTCGAGTTCGAGCAGGTGCTGCAGAAGGGAGTCCTGGCCGCCGCCACCGCGCTCTACGGCATCACCTTCCACGAGCGGGAGGAGCTCGTCGGCTACACCGGCGACGCCCGCGTCTTCGAGGTCCGCGAGGAGGACGGCACCACCCTGGGGGCCTTCGTCATCGACCCGTTCACCCGCCCGACCAAGCAGGGCGGCGCGTGGATGACCTCGATCGTGGATCAGTCGCACCTGCTGGAGGACCTGCCGGTGGTGACCAACACCTGCAACGTCCCGCCGCCGGCCCCGGGCAGCCCGAGCCTGATGACCTGGGACAACGTCATCACGCTCTTCCACGAGTTCGGCCACGACCTGCACGGCCTGCTCTCCGACGTGCGCTACCCGAGCCGCTCGGGCACCAGCGTCCCGCGCGACTTCGTCGAGTTCCCCAGCCAGGTCAACGAGATCTGGGCGTGGGAGCCGAGCCTGATGGCCTCCTACATGCGCCACCACGAGACCGGCGAGCCGGTCCCGCAGGAGTGGATCGAGGCGCTCGTGGCCAACCGCACCGAGTCCGGCCGCGACACCCTCGAGCTCCTCGCGGCGATGCTGCTGGACCAGGCCTGGCACCAGACGCCGCTGGGCGAGCTGCCCGAGGACCCCGAGGGCGTGGAGGCCTTCGAGGCCGCCGCCCTCCAGCGCGCCGGCGCCGCGCACCGCCTCGTCCCGCCCCGCTACCGCTCCGCCTACTTCCACCACATCTTCGGCGGCGGCTACTCCGCGGGCTACTACTCCTACCTGTGGTCCGAGGTCATGGACGCCGACACCGTCGCCTGGTTCCGGGAGCAGGGCGACGACGACAACCCCGGGGGTATGACGCGTGCCGCCGGGCAGCGCTTCCGCACCGAGCTCCTGGGCCGGGGTGGTTCGATCGAGGCGATGGAGTCCTACCGCCGCTTCCGCGGCTCCGACCCGGACGTCTCCCACCTGCTGGCCCGCCTCGGCCTCACCGCCTGAGAGTCACCCCCTGGTCGTGTGGTGGGCCTCGACCGAATCGATGATCGCCCTCGGGCTCCTGATCGCGCTGGTCGTGATCTCGGGCGTCCACGTCATCCGGATGACCAGCACCGAGCGGTTCTCCACCCGGCGGTCCATCGACGAGGGGCACACCAGGTCGAGCTTCCCGCGCCCGCCGGAGGCGCCGCGCGGCTGACGCCCCTCACCGTCACGACCGGGCACCACACCCCCGCCACAGACCTGGACCACCCGGGCCGACGGGCGGCGGGTGGTCCAGGTCTGCTCAGGCGTCGAGGACTACCGGTCAGCCGGTGATCTCCCGCGCCAGGTTCTGCGGCAGGTAGTCGTAGCGGGCGAAGGTCCGCGTGAACGAGCCCGTGCCGCGCGCCACCGACCGCAGGTCGATCGGGTAGCGGGACAGCTCGTGCTGCGGCACGTCCGCGGTGACGACCGTGTGGCCCTCGAGGTCGGCCGGCTGGGTGGCGTGCACCTGGGCGCGGCGGCCACGCAGGTCGGCCAGGCAGGCGCCGACGAACTCATCACCCACGGTGACCTCGACGGTGTCGACCGGCTCGAGCAGGGCGACGGTCGACTCGTTGGCGGCCTCGCGCAGCCCCAAGCCGGCGGCGGTCTGGAAGGCCATGTCGGAGGAGTCCACCGAGTGGGCCTTGCCGTCCAGCAGCGTCACGCGCACGTCCACGCACGGATAGCCGGCGAGCACACCCTCCTCGAGCTGGTTGCGCAGACCCTTCTCCACCGACGGGATGAACTGCCGGGGCACGGCGCCACCGACGACCTTGTCGACGAACTCGAAGCCCGCGCCGCGCTCGAGCGGCTCGATCTCCAGCTGCACCACGGCATACTGCCCGTGGCCACCGGACTGCTTGACCAGGCGACCCTGGGCGGCCACCTTGCGCACGAAGGTCTCGCGCATCGAGGTGCGGACCGGCTCGGTGCTGATCTTGACGTTGAACTTCTCCTCCAGCCGAGCCATCACGTCGTCGACGTGCGCCGGACCGAGGGTCCACAGCACCAGCTGGTGGGTCTCGGCGTTGCGCTCCAGCCTCAGCGTGAGGTCCTCGGAGATGAGGCGCTGCAGGGCGTTGCCGAGCTTGTCCTCGTCCTGCTTGCGGGCAGCCTGGATGGCGATGGGCAGGAGCGGCTCGGGCAGCAGCCACGGCTCGACGAGCGCGGGCCGGTCGGTGTCGGAGAGGGTGTCGGAGGTCTCCGCGGTCGACAGCTTGGTGACCAGGACCAGCTCGCCGGCGATGGCGCTGGTGCGCGGCACCGGGCCGGCAGCCGTCGGGGTGCTCATCTGGCCGAGACGCTCGTCGTCCTCGTCGTGGCCGGGGTGGCCCTCCACCTCGTGGCCGACGACCCACTCCAGGTGCCCGGAGACGTGCAGCCGGTCGTCGGTGTTGAGCGTGCCGGAAAAGATCCGGACCAGGGACAGGCGGCCGACGTAGGGGTCGGTGGTGGTGCGGATGACCTGCGCCACGAGCGGGCCGGCCGGGTCGGCGGTGACCTCTCCGAACTCGCCGCCCTGCGGGGTCATCACGGCCGGCACCCAGGCGCGGTCGGGCGAGGGGAAGGCGCTGACGATCAGGTCGAGCAGCGCCGGGACACCGGTGCCGTCCGGGGGGTTGACGGGCACGATCGGGAAGAAGCGGGCGGTGGCGGTCGCCTTGGACAGGTCGGCGCGCAGGCCCTCGATGTCGAGCTCCTCGCCGGACAGGTAGCGGTCCAGCAGCGTCTCGTCCTCGGACTGCTCGATGACGGACTCGATCAGCGCGCCGCGAGCCTCCTCGACCTCGGCCTTCTCGTCCTCGGTCAGCGGGACGGTCGTGCCGGCCACGTCGGTGCGGGTCTGCTCGAGCAGGTCGATGACGGCGGCCAGCTCCTGCTTCTCGATCACGGGCAGGCCGAGCGGCACGGCGTCGCCGAAGATGCGGCGGCAGTCGGCCACGACGCTGTCCCAGTCGGCCCGCGCCAGCTCGAGCTGGGTGACGGCGACGGCGCGCGGGATGCCGATGGTGTCGCACTCGCGCCACAGCATGCGGGTGGCGTCGTCGATGCCGCTGCCGGCCGCGACGACGAACAGGACGGCGTCGGCCGCGCGGAGCCCGGCGCGCACGTCACCGACGAAGTCGGGACGCCCGGGGCTGTCGACGAGGGTGACGACGGTGCCGGTGCGGTCGTGGACGGTGGTGGCGACACCGAGCTCGGTGGACGCCTCCTCGGCCTCCTTGACGTGCCCGAGTTGGCCGGTGGTCAGCTGCGCCAGCAGCGCACTCTTCCCGGTGCCCTGCGGTCCGACCAGGACCACTGTGCGGATCTGGGAGGGGGACGTCGGGGGGGCGAATGAGGCGCCGTTGCGGTTCATGGCTCAACGCTACGCCGTGTCGTTGACGGAGCGTAAGGGGGTCCGGCCTCGTCCCTCAGCCGATGTCGTTCTCCGGTATGCGGTGCACGCCCTCCTTCTCCTGCGCCACCTCGCAGAGGCGGCCCAGCACCTGGGACAGCTCCCGGAGCTCGGACTCGTCCAGACCGTCCAGGAGCTCTTCCCGCACGACCTGCGTCGGCGACTCGAACTCCCCCAGGAGCTCCTCCGCGGCGGGGGTCAGCCGCAGGAGGGCCCGGCGGCGGTCCTGCGGGTCGGGGCGGCGCTCGACCCAACCCTTGGCGACGACCCGCTCCAGCAGCCCGCTCGTCGTCGGGGCGGAGACGTGCAGCGCCTCGGCCACGGCCTGGGCGGTGCAGTCGGGGGCGCCGCGCAGGATCGCCAGGACCTGGAGCTGGCGGATGGTCAGGTCGGTCGGCACCGGCAGGGCCGGCACCATGCGCGTCACGTGCGCGTGCAGCCGTCGCTCGGCGTCGGCGATCTGCGCGGTCAGCGCCTCGCGGTCAGCGCCCGGCACCACCGGGCTCGCCTCCGTGGGCACGTCGCTCTCACCTCCGCTCACGTTCAGTTAGGAACAGGCTAACTATGTCACCTACGCTGGAAGCCTATGTCACGCCTCACGCTGTTCAGCGTGCGCAACCGCGCGCTCATCGCCCTCGCCACCCTGTTCAGCATCGTCGCCGGACTGTGGTCCGCGGGGGCGCTGCCGCGTGAGCTCTTCCCCTCGCTCCAGTTCCCCGTGCTCGTGGTCGCCACCCCCGCCCAAGGGTCGAGCACGTCGGTGGTCGAGGAGCAGGTCACCAAGCCGGTGGAGATCGCGGCGCAGGGGCTCAACAACGTCGTCGAGGTCACCTCGACCAGCGCCGACGGCTTCTCCACGGTGCTCATCGAGATGGACTACGGCACCGACATGGGCTCGGCGCAGACCGACCTGCAGCGGGCGGTCCTGGCCCTGCCCAACCTGCCCGACACCGCCAACCCGCAGATCTTCGCCGGCAACATCGACGACTTCCCGATCATCCAGCTGTCGGCCGTCGGTGGTG
Organism: Ornithinimicrobium panacihumi; assembly: GCF_052073805.1. Lineage (NCBI taxonomy): Bacteria > Bacillati > Actinomycetota > Actinomycetes > Micrococcales > Ornithinimicrobiaceae > Ornithinimicrobium > Ornithinimicrobium panacihumi. The sequence goes on from NZ_JBQGWG010000004.1 coordinate 45,620, forward strand.
AGGGCGTCGACGAGGTCGACCTGGTCGACCGGCTCGAGCGGGTCGTCATCCCCGACCTGGAGGACATCGAGGGGGTCCGTTCGGTGACCCTCTCCGGCGTGGCCGACCGCGTCATCACCGTCGACCTGGACGAGGAGGCCGCGGCCGAGCACGGCGCCAACCCCGCCTCGATCGCCCAGCTCCTGCAGGCCAACGGGGTCGTGCTGCCCGGAGGTCGGGTGCTGGACGGCGAGACCGAGCTGCCCGTGCAGGTCGGCTCCCGCCTCACCGACGTCCAGGAGATCGCCGACCTGCCGCTGATGACCCAGCAGGTCATGGGCTCGCGCCAGGCCGCCGCCCAGCAGCAGGCCGCCGCGGCCCAGGCGGCCGAGCAGGCCGCAGCCGCCGCGGAGGAGCAGGCTGCCGCCGCCGAGGCCGCCGCAGCGGCCGGGCAGCCGCTGCCCCCGATGGAGCCGCCCGCGGCGCCCGAGGAGGTGGAGATCCCCGAGATCCCGACCCTGGGGGACGTCGCCGAGGTGACGCTGGAGGAGCGGGAGGCGACCGCATACACGAGGACCAACGGTGAGCCCAGCGTCGGCCTGGCCATCACCAAGACCCCCGACGGCAATGCCGTCGAGATCAGCCACGCCCTGGCCGAGATGGACCAGGAGATCACCACCGGCCTCGGTGGCGGCGAGCTGGTCACGGTCTACGACGGCGCCCCCTTCATCGAGAAGTCGATCGAGGATCTGGCCACCGAGGGCCTGTTGGGCCTGGGCTTCGCGATCCTGGTCGTGCTGGTCTTCCTGCTCTCGATCCGGTTGACGCTGGTGACCGCGCTGTCGATCCCGCTGTCGCTGCTGCTGGCCCTGATCGGGCTGAAGGTCTTCGACTACAGCCTCAACATCCTCACCCTCGGGGCGCTGACCATCGCGATCGGCCGCGTCGTCGACGACTCCATCGTGGTCATCGAGAACATCAAGCGCCACATGTCCCGCGGCGACGACCGCCGCACCGCCGTGGTCGAGGCGACCCGTGAGGTCGCCGGGGCGATCACCTCGGCGACCGTCGCCACGGTCGCCGTCTTCCTGCCGCTGGGCTTCGTCAGCGGTGCCGTCGGCGAGCTCTTCAAGCCCTTCGCGGTCACGGTGTCACTGGCCATGCTGGCCTCGCTGCTCGTGGCCCTGACGATCGTGCCGGTGCTGGGCTACTGGTTCCTGGCGGGGACGAAGCCGGGCAAGCACGCGCAGGAGCACCCCGACACCGTGGTGGAGGGCGAGGAGCCGACCGGCCCTGCCGCCTCCCCCGCCGACTCCCCTGCCGCCGTGGTCACCAACGACCGGCCGGACTGGCTGCAGCGCAGCTACCTGCCCGTGCTCCGCGGCGCCCTGGCCAGGCCGTGGCTGACCGTCCTGCTCGCCGTCGTGCTGCTCGGCGTCACCGGGTGGGCCGCGACGCTGCTCAAGACCGACTTCATCTCGGCCACCGGCGAGAACACCCTGCAGGCCAGCCTCGAGCTGCCTAGCGGAACCACGCTGGCCGAGACCGACGCCCAGACCCAGGAGATCGAGGCCTGGCTGGCCGAGCAGGACGACGTCGAGTCCTACCAGACCGTCACCGGGTCGCCAGGGGGCATCGAGGCGGTCTTCCTGGGCAGCGGGCCCAACAGCGCGACCTTCGCCCTGACCCTCGCCGAGGGCGTGGACGGAGAGGCCTTCGGCGAGAGGTTCACCGCCGCCTTCGCCGAGGACCTGCCCGAGGGCGGCAGCTTCACCGCCCAGGCCGGGCAGGGGATGATGCCCAGCACCCTGGAGGTGCAGGTGCAGTCCCAGGACACCGAGGACCTGCGCGCCGCGGCCGAGGAGGTCGCCGTCGTGCTGGACGAGGTGGGCGCCACGGACATCACCAACGACCTCACCGACACCGTCCCGGCCCTGCAGATCCAGGTGGACCGCCCGGCCGCCGCCGAGGTCGGCCTGACCGAGGCGCAGCTCGGCCAGGTGGTCCAGGCCTCCACCGACGGCGCCACCGTGGGGCGGGTCGAGCTGGACGGGCAGACCCTCGACGTCGTCGTCCGCCAGGGCGGGGCCGCCGACGTCGACGATCTCACCGAGCTGGAGGTCGCCACGGACCAGGAGGGTGAGCCGGTCACCCTGGGCGACATCGCCGAGCTCACCCCCGTCGACGAGGCCGTGAGCATCACCCGGATCGACGGGCTGCGGGCCGCCACGGTCACCGGGCGCCCGTCCGGCGACGACCTCGGTGCCACCAGCGCCCAGCTGCAGGAGCGGCTCGACGGCATGGACCTCCCCGAGGGCGTCCAGGTCGAGCTCGGCGGCGTCAGCGCCGACCAGAGCTCGGCCTTCGAGGCGCTCGGCCTGGCCCTGCTGGCGGCGATCGCCATCGTCTACCTGGTGATGGTCGCGACCTTCAACTCACTGGTCCAGCCGTTGATCCTGCTGGTCTCGGTGCCCTTCGCCGCGACCGGCTCGATCGCGCTCCTCCTGGCCACCGACAAGCCGCTGGACGTCGCCTCGCTGGTCGGCATGCTGATGCTGATCGGCATCGTGGTGACCAACGCGATCGTGCTCATCGACCTGGTCAACCAGTACCGCGCCAAGGGCCTGGACCGCACCACCGCGGTCGTCGAGGGTGCCCGCCACCGCCTCCGGCCGATCATCATGACGGCGCTGGCCACGATCTTCGCCCTGGTCCCGATGGCGCTGGCGATCACCGGCGGCGGGGCCTTCATCAGCCAGCCGCTGGCGATCGTGGTCATCGGCGGGCTGATCAGCTCGACGCTGCTGACGCTGATCCTGGTGCCGGTGCTCTACGAGCTGGTCGAGCGGGCCGCGGCGCGGTTCAGCCGCCAGTCCGCCGCCTGACGCTCAAGCCTCCCGCGTTCGCCGTCACCGGCGGCGTAGGGCTCGGGGCCACCGACAGACCCCATCCTGTGATGCTGTTGTGCTGCCGGAACCTCCCGGATCGGCAGCACAGCAGCGTCACTCGATGGAAGTCCCGCGGCAACGCGGCACCTGGAAGACGCCCGGGCCACCCGTGACCCCAGAAGCCGCGGGCGCCACAAGCTAGCGTGACCGAGGTGAGCCCCTACTCGCTCCAGCCCTCGGGACCGGCCGACCCTGCCGCATACTCCTCGAGCTCGACCGTCCCGGCCCGCCACTCGGCGAGCACCGGCTCCACGATCCGCCACAGCTCCTCGGCCTCGTCGCCGCGGATCGTCATCAGCGGGTTGCCGTCCAGGATGGCGCCCAGGACCTCGCCGTAGGGCAGCATGCGCGGCTTGCCCAGCTCGGCGTGCAGCTCCTTCTGCTCCAGGTCGAAGGGATTGCCCTCGGCGTTCATCGACAGGTCGAGGGTGACCGCTCCCGGCTTGATCTCCAGGATCAGGCGGTCCTTCTGCGGGTTGTCGTGCAGCCCGGTCGGCACGTGCGCCGGCTCCTTGAAGGTGACCACGACCTGCTTGCTGGCCGTGCCGATCGCCTTGCCGGAGCGCAGCACGAAGGGCACGCCCGCCCACCGGGCGTTGTCGAGCTGGACGGTGAGCTGGGCCAGGGTCTCGGTGCCGCGCTCGGGGTCGACCCCCTCCTCGGCCGCGTAGTCCGGGATCTCCCGGCCGTCGAGGGTCCCCGCGGTGTAGCGCGCCCGTCGGGACGCCCCCGCGGCGTCGTGCCCCCACGGGTGGGTGGCCCGCAGCGCCTGGGCCTTGAGCGAGCGGATCTCCTCGGCGTGCATCGTCGCGGGTGCCTCCATCGCGAAGAAGGCGAGGATCTCCAGCAGGTGGCTCTGGATCATGTCCAGCAGCGCGCCCGCCTTGTCGTAGTAGCCGGCGCGTCCCTCCAGGGCGAGCGTCTCGTCGTAGAAGATCTCGACCTTCTCGATGTGCTCGGCCGACCAGATCGGCTGCAGCAGCCGGTTGGCGAAGCGGATCCCGATGAGGTTGAGGATGGTGTTGACGCCCAGGAAGTGGTCGATCCGGAAGATGTCGCCCTCGGGCACGACGCGGAGGAGCTGCCGGTTGAGCTCCTGCGCGGTCGCGAGGTCGCTGCCGAAGGGCTTCTCCAGCGCCAGCCGCGTCCCGCGGGGCACGTGGATCCGCTCGAGCAGCTCGCACACCTGCACCGTGACCGCCGGCGGCAGGGCGAAGTAGATGACCAGCGGCGTGTCCTTGACCTGGTCGAGGAGCTGCCCGAGCTGCTGCCTGTCCAGGGCGTCGGTCTGGTGGTAGGTCGAGTCCTTGACCAGCTCCGCCGCACGGTCGTCGTCGAGCTCGGCCTCGGCGAGGGCGTCGCGCACCTTGGCCTTCCAGTCCTCGTCGGACAGCTCGACCCGGTCGGCGCCCACGACGCGCACGCGCCGCTCGGGCTCCTCCTTCAGGAGGGTGCCCAGGCCGGGCAGCAGCAGGCGTCGGGTCAGGTCGCCGGAGGCGCCGAGGATGATGAGCGTGGTCGACTCGTCGGTCATGCAATGCAGGGTATGCGGTGCAGGATCACCTCGCGCGCCGCCCATCCTTCGTCGACGACTCGTCATCCCCGCGTCATCCGAGCGTCCGCCGGGTGGAACCCGGGTCCCGTCCCCGCAGGTCAGGACCCGGCCGGGGAAAGGGGCAGGCCCTGCGCGGAGCTGTCCTGCACCTCTGGTCCTGCACTTCTGGTGCTATAGCGCGAGAAGCGCAGGACCAGATCCGCAGGACCAGATCCGCAGGACCACAATCGCAGGACACGACGAGCAGGACAGCCGTCACCGCGCGCCAGGGTGCTCAGTCGCCGTAGCGCTCCCGGATCCGGGTCAGCTCGGTGGCGTGGGCATCCAGGGCCCGGTCCTCGTCGGTGACCGGCGTCCACTGCGGCACCTCACGCGCCCGCCGCTCCGGGCTGTCGTCGACGCTGACGAACACCGTCCGGCAGTAGGTCGTCAACGCCAGCTCACCCGTCGTGGGGTCGCCGGAGCGGACGTGGACGCCCACGTGCATCGAGTGCGGGCCGGTGTGCAGCAGCCTGGCCTCCACCTCGACCAGGTCGCCGATCCGCAGCGGCTGGTAGAACCGGACCCCGCCGGTGAAGATCGCCACGTTGGCCACGTCCTGGGTCCAGCGCGTCACCAGGACGTGCGCGGCCTCGTCGATCCAGCGCATGACGACCCCGCCGTGCACCTTGCCGCCCCAGTTGACGTCGGTCGGCGCCGCGAGGAAGCGCAGCTGGTCGCGCGGGGCCGACCCGCCGTCGGTGAAGGTGACCCTCTCCATCGCGGCCACCACCTCGTCACGGACCTTGCTGCGCCGGGCGGCCCACTCCTGGAGCAGGCGCTCCTCCTGGGTCGCCGGCCTCAGGGTCGGCACCGGGCGCGGCTTCCCGGCGTCGTCGACGGCCACGAAGATGATCAGGCACTGGGTGGCCGGCTCCAGCTCGGCCGTCGTGGGCGGGCCCGAGCTGACCTCCACGGTGACCTGCATGCTCGTGCGACCGGTGACGATGACCCGGGCCCGGGCCTCGACGAGGTCGCCGACCTCGACCGGCCGACGGAAGCGCACGTTGCCCACGTAGGCCGTCACGCAGTAGCCCCCCGACCACCGCGCGGCCGCGGCGTAGCCGGCCTTGTCGATCCACTCCAGGACCCTGCCCGCGCTCACGCTGCCGGACTGGCCGGCGTCGGTCGGGGCGGCCAGGAAACGCAGCGTGGTCTGGGACTCACGGCTCACGGGCACAGGCTAGCGGCGGGTGGTCAGATGTGCTGCCCGGCAGACCCGGGCCGACCGCGGTCCGCTCAGCCGGCCCAGGTCGGCGCCGACCAGTCCACCTGCGCCGCGACCTCCCCCAGCCGCCCGTCCTCGACCAGCCTGGCCTGCACCGTCCCGGCGCGCTCGGCCGCGACGAGCAGCACCTCGCCCTCCGACCCCGGCGCCCAGCCGATGAAGCGCGGCCAGTGGTCGACGGTGAGCAGCTGCACCAGCTCCAGCCCCCCGTCCTCGTCCACGGCGAAGACGGCCACCGTGTCGGTCCCGCGCGTCGAGACGTAGACGTGCCCGCCGTCAGGTGCGACCACGATCCCGGCGGCGGTCGTCTCCCCGTCGGCCGGGCCGCTGGGGGCGCTGCTCGCCGACCCGGTGACCGCCCAGCCCTCCTCGCCCCGCCGCAGCACGTGCACGGCGAGGTCCAGCTCACCGACGACCCAGGCCACGTCGTCGCGGCCCGGGTGCAGCGCCAGGTGGCGGGGGCCGGCACCTGCGGGGAGCTCGATCTGGCCGGTATGCCGCAGCTCACCTCCGCCTTCCTCCTCCACCGGCCCTTCCTCACCCGTCTCGACCGACTCGCCCGACCCGCCCACCTCCAGGCTGATCTCGTGCACGCGGTCGGAGCCGAGGTCGCAGACCAGCATCCGGGTGTCGTCGAGCCAGACGGCCTGGTGGGCGTGGGCGGAGTCCTGCCGCTCGTGCGGCCCCTCCCCCTCCAGCTGCAGCTCGTCGACGAGCCGCAGACCGTCGTCGTCGAGGGCGATCAGCCCGACGCTGCCGCTGACGTAGTTGCTGGCGACCAGCCACCTGGCGTCCGGGGACGCGGCGAGGTGGGCGGGCCCCATGCCCCCGGACCCGCAGCGGGAGAGCTCCTCCCCCGCCTGGGAGACCAGCGCCACCTCGTCCCCGGCCTCGGAGACCATGGCCAGCCGGCCGTCCGCGAGGCGCACCACCCACGACGGGTCCGGCACCGGGGCCAGGCGTGCGGGTGCGTCCTCGTCGCCCTCGCCGAGCCTCACCCTGGCCAGGCCGGAGGAGTCCTCGGGCTGGTCGTCGGTGTATCCACCCAGCACGAGATCGACCGGGGCGGGAAGGGAGCCGGTGCGTTGCGTCATACCCGTCAGCCTGTCAGGAGGCACCGACGGGTGCGAGGTCAGCGGGTCCGTCGGTGGACCAGCAGCGAGATGCCGAGCACGACGAGGCCACCCAGGGACAGGCCGGCACCGACGAGCGCGGGCGCGCGGTAGCCGTGCCCGGCCGTGATCACCACGCCCCCGAGCCAGGCGCCGAGCGCGTTGGCCAGGTTGAGCGAGGAGTGGTTCATCGCCGCGCCGAGGGTCCGGGCGCTGCCGGCCACCGACATCAGCCGCAGCTGGAGCGCGACCACCCAGGCGGATCCGGCCACCGCGATGGCCGCCACGGTGACGACGGCGGGCAGCAGGGACCGGGAGGTCTGCCAGAAGGCGAGCAGCGACACCGCGCAGCCGAGCCCCATGATCACCAGGGTGCGCAGCACCGACCAGTCGCCCAGGCGTCCGCCGGCCCAGGTGCCGACGATCGAGAAGAGGCCGTAGACGAGCAGCATGGGCGGGACCCAGCGCTGGTCCATGCCGGTGACCTCGGTGATGGTGGGCGCGATGTAGGAGTACATGGCGAAGATGCCCCCGAAACCGACGGCGCCGATCAGGAGGGTCAGCCAGAACTGGAGGTTGGTGAAGGCAGTCATCTCGGTGCGCCAGGAGTGGCGGCGGTCCCCCGCCGTGCGCGGCACCCAGAGACGGATGAGCACGGCGGTGAGCACGCCGATGACCGCGCAGGACCAGTAGGCCACCCGCCAGCCCAGCTCCTGGCCGGCCCATGTCCCGAGCGGGACGCCGGCCACCATCGCGATCGGGATCCCGAGCATGACAGTGCCGACGGCCCGGCCGGCCTGGCTGCGCGGGACGAAGGAGATGCCGGCCAGGGAGGCCAGGCCGAAGAAGGCCCCGTGCGGCAGCCCCGCCAGCAGGCGGGAGGCGAAGAGCGTGCCGTAGGTGGGTGCCAGAGCGCTCAGGGCGTTGCCCAGCGCGAAGACGAGCATGAGGACGATGAGCACCGCCCGCCGCGGGAGCCGGGCCGCGCCGAGCGCGACCAGGGGTGCCCCGACGACGACGCCGAGCGCGTAGGCCGAGATCGTGTGGCCCGCCTGCGGGATGGTGACGTCGATGCCCTCGGCGATCTGGGGCAGCAGCCCCATCGTCACGAACTCGGTGATCCCGATCCCGATGCCACCCATGATCAGGGCGGCGAAGGCGAGGGCTCGCGGGAAGTGACCGGCGTGGGCCGTCCCCATCAGCTCTTCCCGGCGCGCGGGCGGACCATCGCCACGAGAGTCACGCCCGACTCCGGGACGGGCTGGTCGGAGGTCACCACGGTGGCGGCGCCGTCCTCGACCGTGAACATCAGCACCGCCTCCGGCGAGCGCTCACGGAAGTCCTCGAGGGTGTGCTGCTCGGTGAGCTTGGTCTTGCGCACGACCATGCCCTCCCGCATCCGCTGCTCCAGCTCGGGGGCGGTCAGGGGCGGGTCGAAGGCAGCGGGGGCGGTCAGCTTGGTGGCGGTGCGGGTGGTGTCCCGGCCGCCGTCGCCCTGGCGCTTGACGGCAAAGGTGTTGCGCTTGCCCAGGGTGTGGGCGAACTCGCGGGCGGCGGTGGCGTTGGTGTCGTCGTCATAGGTCGTGGCCACCAGGGAGCCGATGCCGGCCAGCTCCATGTCCTCGACGGCGTGCTCGGACAGGATGTGGGTGCGCTCCACCCGCAGGCCGGCCAGCCTGGCCTGGCTGACCTCGCCAGGGGCGAGGGAGACGATGAGGGTGGGGACCTTGAGGCTCTCCAGCACCCCGGCCGCCTGCCGCACCCAGGCGGAGGCACCGGCGAAGAGCACGCCCGTGGGGGTCGTGGTGGCCAAGCCGAGCCGCTCGGCCAGGCGCCCCACGCCAAGGCCGTAGACCGCGACCGTGACCACGATGGTGACGAAGACCAGCGGCACCAACGAGGCCGCCTGCTCCTGCAGGAGCTGGAGGTGCTCGGCCCGGGCCTCCAGGGCCAGGGTCTCCTGGGCGGTCTCCCCGCCGCGGGACGCCCGCTCCCGGGCGGTCTCGACCGCGTGGTCGAGCTCCAGGGCGAAGATGCTGGTGACGGCGGCCGCCACGATGCCCCGCGGGGCCATGAAGGACAGCAGGGTCCGCTCCTGGCGGGTCGCGGAGGTGCCCATCAGGCCCAGCCAGATCGAGGCCGGGCGCACCACGAGGATGAGCAGGGTCACGAAGACCAGGGCCGTCGGGGCCACGTCGACGACCTGCGCGGGGGTGATCCGGCCCCCGAGCAGGACGAACAGCGCACCGACGATGAGGACCTGGAGGTGCTCCTTGAACTCCCGGACGTGCTCGAGGTTCAGCCCCGGCCGGTTGGCCAGGTAGATGCCCAGCATGGTCACGGTCAGCAGACCGCTCTCCGGCTGGATCTGGTTGCTCAGCACCAGCGCGCCGACCGCCACGGCGAGGAAGACGACCCCGTCGAGGAAGTCGGGGATCAGGTAGCGGCGCAGCGCGACCTCCAGCGTGACGCCGAAGAGGAGCGTGAGCGCGGTCGAGACGAGCAGCGTCTTGCCCAGCGTCAGGGCGGCCACGGTGAAGGCACCCTCGGGCGCGCCGACGACGATCGCCTGGAAGACCAGGACGGCCAGGACCGCCCCGATCGGGTCGACGACGATGCCCTCCCAGCGCAGCATCGAGGACACCCGGCGGGTCGGCCGCAGCTGGCGCACGATTGGCGCGATGACCGTCGGCCCGGTGACCACCAGCAGGGCCCCGATGAGCAGGGCGAGCTCCCACTTGACCCCCGCGATCAACGCGGCCGAGGTGATGAGGAACCACGCGATCACGACCGTCAGCGAGCACAGCCGCCAGACCGCCTTGCCCAGGCCTCTGAGCTCCCGGAAGCGCAGCGACAAGGACCCTTCGAACAGGATGATCCCGACGCAGATGTTCACCCCGGCGAAGAGGACGTCCCGACCCAGCACCACCTCGGGGGAGACGACCTGGCCCAGGACGAAGCCGACGATCAGCAGAAAGAGGATCGAGGGCACCCGCAACCGGTAGGCCAGGAGCTGGCACAGGGCTGCCAGCCCCAGGACCAGGGCGAGATAGGGCGCGGGTGACACGCCTGACAGTGTGCAGCACAGGAGCGGGCAGGCCAATACAGGGCCCGCGGGCGCCCTAGTCGGTGAGTCGCGTGAGCAGCCCGGCCTCGACCATGGTGTCGACCGCCTGCCGCGTCATCTCCTCGGCCGAGCCGTCCGCCGGTGCCCCGAAGGCCTCGACCAGACCGGCCACCAGCTCCTCGGTCGTCCGGGGCTCGTGGGTCAGCTCCCGCAGCAGCGTGCCGAGCACGGAGATCCGCTTCACCTCGCCGTCCAGGAGCACGAGCGACTCGCCCTCGTGGTGCAGCTCGTCGTGGCCGCGCACGCACAGATAGGTCACCACGGCGAGGTCCTCCCGCAGATCTCGGCCGCCAGCGGCTCCAGGTCGGCGACCTCGGAGTAGGTCACGCGCCGGGCACCGCCGGTCCGCTCCAGCACCGAGGCCAGCCAGTGCAGCGGGCGCTCGGTCTTCATGAAGGCCGAGGACTCGGGCGTCAGAGCGATGACGGCGTCGAGGAGGCCCAGCTCCTCCACCACCGGCTCCCCCTCGTGCTCGGCCTCGCGGCGCAGGATGACCAGGCCCGCCAGCCAGGGCTCGACCTGCGGGCCGCGCAGCCCCAGGGCCCCCGGCGCCTGCTCGTCCTTGACCCCCGACCAGTCGGGGCGCCGCGTCGACAACGGCTTGAGATAGGGCACCACGGTCCCGTCCCGGCGCACCCCCAGCGTCTCGTCCGTGACGTAGGCCCGCGACGGTCCGAGCGTGCGGCACAACGTCGTCTTGCCGGTGTTGCCCGGGGCGACGAAGGCCGCGGTGGCGCCTGTCCCGGGGTCGGCGAGGGCGGCGGCGTGCAGCATGAGCAGCTCCCCCGAGCGTGCCCCGATCACGCAGTACGTGATCGACTGCGTCAGCCGTTGCAGCATCCTGCGCGGGTCGGGGTCCTGCACGACCGTCTCCGAGCGGGACCACGCCGAGGCCTCGGCGCCCTCCGGGATCACCGCCGCCTCGACGGTGCGCGCCCCTTCCCCTCCGGGCTCGCGCAGCGACAGGTGCCACCGCTCCCGGATCGCGGCAGCCGTGGCCCCGGCGTCCTCGCCGCCGACGTGCACGTCGACGTCGGTGCCGAGCACGTGCAGCGGCACCACGTGCGTCTCCTGTCCCACACCGCCACCCTATGCGGTCTATCGTCACCACCCATGGAGGACTTCGGCCCGGACAGCGACCCCACCGAGGTGCTGCGCCACGTCGTCGACGAGCTCTACGCCGTCGAGCCTTCCGGCTTCATCGCCGCCCGCAAGGAATGGGTGGCCAGGCTGCGGTCGACCGGTCTGCTCGAGGTCGCCAAGGAGGCGGGCGCCCTGCGCCGACCGAGCGTCGCGGCGGCCGCGGTCAACGCCTTGGTCCGCTCCGGCGCCCCGGTCGTGGGTCGCCTCCGCGACGTCGGGTCCCGTATGCGGCACGCCCAGTCGGCCCTCGACGCCGTCGGCCTCTCGGCCCTCCGCGGCGAGCGTGACGAGCTGCTCAAGGACTGGGTGGCCGCCGCCCGGGAGCACTCCCCCGGCGGGGCCGACCTCGCGGCGGGCACCGAGGCCGAGGTCCGTGACACGGCCATCGCCGCCCTCGCCGACCCCGAGGCGACGGAGGTGGTGACCAGCGGCAGCCTGACCCGCGCCCTGGCCTACAGCGGCTTCGGGGAGGTCGATGTCGCCGACGCGGTCGCCCGGACCAGCACCGGCGTGGTCCTGACCCGCATCCAGGGCGGGGCGGATGACGACGTGCCCGAGGCTGAGGAGCCCGAGCCCGATGTCGAGCCCGACAAGCCCGACGAGGACGAACCCGAAGAGCCCGAGGAGCCCGAGGAGAACGAGCCCGCAGAGGTGCCGGAAGAAGAGGCCGAGGGCTCGCCCGACGAGGAGCTCCTGGCCCGTCTGGCCATGGAGCTGGACGAGACGGAGAAGCAGGTCGCCGCTGCCCGGGCCAGCCGGAAGGACGCCGCGGACGCCGCCGCGAAGGCCGACCGCGCCGTGAAGACCGCGGCCGAGCAGGTAGCCCAGGCCGAACGGCTGCTCGAGGGAGCACGGGCTGCGCTCGAGAAGGCCACCGCGGCCCAGGGACGCGCGGCCACCACCCTGGAGGAGGCGGACGAGGAGCTGCGCCTCGGCCGCCGGGCCAGGGACGCAGCCCGGGCGGCTCTGGAAGAGGCGGAGGACGGCTGACGTCTGCCACCCGGCCACCCGGCCACCCGGCCACCCGGCCACCCGGCCACCCGGCCACCCGGCCACCCGGCCACCCGGCCCAAGGTCCCCCGGCTTCGGCCCTGTGCCACCTGGCCCCAGCCCTGTGCCACCCGGCCCCGGACCCCCATGTCGCCCGACCACTCGCCCCCATCTCACCCCGACCGCCCACCTCCATGCGCCTCGCAAACGCCATCCAGTGACGCTCTCATGCTGCTGATTCGTCGATTTCGGCAGCATAGGGGCGTCACTGGATGGCGTTTGGTGGGGTGCCGGCGACACAGACGCGGGATGAGACCGACACAGACGACGGTGGCGCCGACAAAATGGAGGATGGCTGACCGACCAGGTGGTCGACCAGCCGTCCTCGACGGTGTGGGTGGTGGAGCGGCGCCGCTGATGGTGCGGCGTTGGCGGAGAGGTGCGCCTCAGCGGTCGAGCGCGCGGACCAGCTTCCAGGCCAGGGGGAAGATGGCGGCGGCGATGCCGGCCTTGATCAGGCCGGGCACGATGAACGGCGTCACGCCCGCCGCCAGGATCGCCTGCAGGTCGGTCATCCCCAGGATGGCCGCCATGTAGGGCACCCCGACGAGGAAGGGCACGACGGTGGCCAGGCAGAACCCGGCCATCCCCAGCAGGATGTTGCGGTCCCACGCCCGCTCCGCGGCCCAGCCGGCGACGGCGGCGGCGCCGATGAAGCCGATGATGAAGCCGAAGGGCGGGGCCAGCACGTAGGCCGGGCCACCCGCGCCGCCGGCGAACACCGGGGCGCCCGCCAGACCGGCGACCATGTAGGTCACCAGCGCCGCGGCGCCCCGTCGCATCCCCAGGGCCCCGCCCACGAGCATGACGCCGAGGGTCTGACCGGTGATCGGCACCGGGCCGATGCGCCACTCGGCCTGGGCGAGGAGGCCGACCACGGCGGCGCCGGTGACGACGAGCGCGACGTCGGTCAGCGCGGACGAACGCGGGACGAGGCGGTCGGCGAGGACGCCGACGCCGTTGCTGGAGATGGAAGCGGTAGACACGCGGCACAGCCTGCCACAGCGCTCCGGCTACCTGCAGGTACCCCCGGTCCAGCTGGGGAAGTGGCATCCGGGGTGAGCGACCACATACCCTAGAAGGACGTGCATCGACGCCGGTCGCCCGAGGTGACCGGCGTCGCGCGTTGTCAGCCTCCCCCGGCGTCCAGCCCGTCCCCCATCAGATCGGACCGCCATGAAGATCGGCCTCCTCACCGCAGGTGGCGACTGCCCCGGCCTCAACGCCGTCATCCGCGGCGTCGTGCTCAAGGGCGACCGCATCTACGACCACGAGTTCGTGGGAGTCCGTGACGGCTTCCGCGGCCTGGTCGACGATGCGATCGTGCCGCTGCCCCGGCAGAAGGTCCGTGGCCTGTCCAAGGTCGGGGGCACGATCCTGGGCACCTCCCGGGTGAGCCCGTTCGTGAACGGCCACGGCCTGGGTCGGGTCAAGGAGGTGCTGGCCAAGCACGAGATCGACGCGCTCGTCGCGATCGGTGGCGAGGGCACGCTGACCGTGGCCCGGATGTTCCACGACGACGGCATCCCGGTCATCGGGGTGCCCAAGACGATCGACAACGACCTGTCGGCGACCGACCGGACCTTCGGCTTCGACACCGCCGTCTCGATCGCGACCGAGTCGATCGACCGGTTGCGCACCACCGGTGAGGCGCACTCCCGCTGCATGGTCGTCGAGGTCATGGGTCGGCACGTGGGGTGGATCGCCCTGCACGCCGGCATCGCCTCCGGCGCCCACGCCATCCTCATCCCCGAGGTCCCGGTGACCCGCGAGCAGGTCTGCGAGTGGGTCCAGCAGGCCAAGGACCGTGGTCGTGCGCCGACCGTCGTGGTGGCAGAGGGCTTCACCTTCGCCGGGGACGACCTGGTCGAGAGCGACCGGACCGACGGCTTCGGGCGCAAGCTGCTGGGCGGCATCGGCGATCAGGTCACCCGCCTCATCGAGGAGGAGACCGGCATCGAGGCCCGCAACACCACGCTCGGCCACCTCCAGCGCGGAGGCGTGCCCAGCTCCTACGACCGGGTCCTGGCCACCCGCTTCGGCACCGCCGCGATCGACGCGGTCAGTGCCGGCAAGTGGGGCACCATGGTGGCCCTGCAGGGCATCGACATCGTCAACGTCAACCTCGCCGACGCCACCAGCCACCTCAAGTCCGTCCCGCGCGACCAGTGGGACGAGGCCGCGATCCTCTTCGGCTGAGACACACCGACGCCATCGCGGAGACCGCGGAGATCGCCGACATGGCCGAGAGCCTGCAGGACCCAGGTCTAGGATCGCCGACATGAGCGAGGCCCCCCGCCAGCTGCCCACCGCGGCCGACGTCGACGCGGCCGCCGGGCGGATCGCCGGCCGGGTGGCCCGGACCGGCCTGACCCTGAGCGCCCGCCTGTCGGAGGCCACCGGCGCCACGGTCTGGCTCAAGCGCGAGGACCAGCAGCAGGTCCGGTCCTACAAGGGCCGCGGCGCCGCCAACCTCATCGCCCAGCTGGACAGCGAGCAGATCTGGGCCGGCGTCGTGTGCGCCAGCGCCGGCAACCACGCCCAGGGTGTGGCCTATGCCTGCTCCACGCTCGGGGTGAACGCCCGCATCTACCTGCCGGCCAACACGCCCCGTCAGAAGCGGGAGCGCGTCGCCGAGCTCGGCGGCGACTGGGTCGAGGTGGTCGTCGGCGGACAGACCTACGACGAGGCCGCTGCGGCCTCCCGCGAGGACGCCGAGCGCACCGGCGCGACCCTGATCCCCGCCTTCGACCACCCGCACACGATCGCCGGCCAGGGCACGATCGCCCGAGAGATCACCGAGGACCTCGGGGCCGCCCCGGACGTCCTCGTGGTGCCGGTCGGGGGCGGCGGGCTGCTGGCCGGGTGCCTGACCTGGATGGCCGAGCGTCATCCGCATACCCGCGTGGTCGGTGTCGAGCCGGCAGGGGCGGCGTGCATGATCGCCGCGACCTGGGAGGGCGGCCCGACGACCCTGCCCGAGATCGACCGGTTCATCGACGGCGCCGCCGTGCAGCGGGCCGGGGACTGGACCTATGCGGTCGTCGCCGCGCACGCCCCCGAGCTGGTCGCCGTGCCCGAGGGGCGGGTCTGCACCGAGATGATCGCGCTCTACCAGACCGAGGGGATCATCGCCGAGCCCGCGGGCGCGCTGGCCGCCTCCGCCCTGGACTCCATCGGCATCGAGCCCGGGCAGACGGTGGTCGTGGTGGTCTCCGGGGGCAACAACGACCTGCTCCGGTATGCCGAGGTGATGGAGCGCTCCCTCATCCACGAGGGGCTCAAGCACTACTTCCTCGTCGACTTCCCGCAGGAGCCGGGGATGCTGCGTCAGTTCCTCGACGAGGTGCTCGGGCCGGACGACGACATCGCGCTGTTCGAGTACGTCAAGCGCAACAACCGTGACACCGGCCCGGCCCTGGTCGGGATCGAGCTGGGCTCCCGCGACGACCTGGAGCCGCTCCTGGCGCGGATGGAGGAGTCCTCGATGGAAGTCGAGCCGATCCCGCCGGACAGCCCGCTCTTCCGCTTCATCCTCTGACCGACCGACGTCACGCTCTCTCTGACCGACCGGCGACACACCCTGCCCGGCCGGCCAGCGCCGTGGGAGCGCGTGGGAGCGCCGGCCGAGGCCAGGCTCAGAGCGCCTCGACGTAGTCCTCGCTGTGGCGGGGAGGGCTGGCGCTGTCGACCTTGCGCGGCCACCAGAAGGGCTCGCCCAGGATGCGGACGATGGCCGGGACGACGACCGTGCGGACCACGAGCGTGTCCAGCAGCACGCCGATGCAGATGACCACGCCGATCTGGGCGAGGACGACGAGCGGGAGGACGCCGAGGACGGCGAAGACCGCGGCGAGCAGGATGCCCGCGCTGGTGATGACGCCACCGGTCGCGCCCAGGGCGCGCAGCACGCCGTCGCGGGTGCCGCGCACCTTGGCCTCCTCCAGCGTCCTGGTGATCAGGAAGATGTTGTAGTCGATGCCCAGCGCCACGAGGAAGACGAAGGACAGCAGGGGCAGCGTCGCGTCGATCGCGCTGAAACCCATGATCCCGGTGAAGATGAACCAGGAGATGCCCAGCGCCGCCGAGTACGTGACCACGACGGTGGTCAGGAGCAGGATGGGCGCCAGCACCGAGCGGAGCAGGAGCATCAGGGCGATGAGGACCGCCGCGAGGATGACCGGCATGACCACGAACCGGTCCCGCACGGCGCCGTCGTTGGCGTCGGCGACCGAGGCGTCGCCACCGGTGAGGTGGGCCTCGACCCCCGAGGGGGACTCGGTGCCCACCGCAGCGCGGATGGCCTCGACGGCCTCGACGGACTCGTCGCTGCCGGGCTCGGCGTCCAGGACCACCTGGACCTGCCCGACGCCGGCCTCCGGCTCGAGCGCGGTGACCTGGTTGACGCCGTCGATGCCCTCGATCTCCTCGGCGATGGCGTCCACCACGCCCTGGTCATCGGTGCGGGTCACCACGAGCAGCGGGTCGGAGGCACCGGCGGGGAAGGACTCGGCCAGACGCTGGGCGGCGGTGATCGCCTGAGGCGTCTCCAGGAACTGCTCCTCCTGGTCCAGCCCGCTCTTGATCTGGGTGATGCCGGCCGCCATGAGCAGCAGCACCACGAGCGACCCGCCTGCGAACGCCGCAGGGCGCTTGGCCACGGCGTCGCCGATCCGGCGCCACACGGAGCGGGAGTCGGCGAGCTTGTCCTGCCCCTCCTTCGGGACCTGGGGCCAGAAGATCCACCGCGGGAAGATGACCAGGGCCGCGGGCAGCACGACGAGCACCGCCACCATCGCGACGAGGATGCCGACCGCGCAGGCCAGCCCGAGGCCGCGGGTGGAGGGGAAGACCGACAGCATCAGGGACAGGACACCGACCACCACGGTGCCTGCGCTGGCCACGATCGCCTCCGAGGCCCGCGCGAGCGCCACACGCATGGCCTCGAACCGGCTCTCGTGGGTGCGCAGCTCGTCGCGGTAGCGGCTGATGAGCAGCAGCGCGTAGTTGGTGCCGGCACCGAAGACGAGCACCGACAGGATCCCGATGGTCGAGTCGTCCCACGGCACGCCCACAGCCTTGAGCACGTGGGTGGCCGTGGTCGCGGCGACCTGGTCGGCGATGCCGACGACGGTCAGGGGGACGATCCACAGGATCGGGCTGCGGTAGGTCACGATCAGCAGGACGGCGACCACGGAGGCGGTCACGGCCAGGAGCGTGAAGTTGGCACCGTCGAAGACCGAGGCCAGGTCGGCCTCGATGGCCGCCGGTCCGGTGACCTCGGCCGTGACACCGTCGGGCACGCCCTCGGCCAGAGCGTCCCTCAGCTCGGCGACGACGTCACGTGCGTCGACCGAGGTGGGCGCGTCGACGTCCAGGACGCTGAAGGCCGCGGTGCCGTCCTCGGCCGGGATGACCGGGAAGGCTCCGTCGAGCATGCCGGGCGGCGGGCCACCCGTCGCACCCTCGGTGTCCACACCAGCAGGAGGGCCACCCGTCGCACCCTCGGTGTCCACACCAGCAGGCGGACCACCCGTCGCACCCTCGGTGTCCACACCCGCAGGCGGACCACCGGTGGCTGACTCCTCGTCCCCCGCAGGCGTGGCGGCATCGCCCTCCGGGGCCTCCGCGCTGTCGGGAGCCACCTCTTCCATGAGCGCCGAGAGCTCGGGGAGCCGCTCCATGATCGACTCGTCCTCGACCGTGAACAGGACGATCGCGGCCTTGTTGCCCTCGTCGGGCAGTTCCTTGAGGATCTCGGCACCCTGCGTGCTCTCGAAGCCCGCGGGCAGCGAGTCCAGGGCGTCGGCGTCCCGCTCCGCCTGGCCCAGCCCCCCGAGCACCAGGCCGGCGACGAGCAACGAGACGGCCACGACGGCCCAGGCCCCTCGGCGACTCAGCATGATCTCGAGCAGTCTGGACACAGGGGGAACCTCCGGGAGTATCCTGACCGTATCCGTCAGGAGATAACTAACTAAGTGAGAAACTTCGTGACAGAAAATATCACGCCGAAGGGCCCGTCGCACGGCGACTGGGTGGCCGGCTGGGAGCGCAGCCCCATCCTGGACGCGCTGCGCACCCTGCTGTCGACCGGCGCGATGGCCACCCCGGCGATCGCGCGGCGGGCAGAGCTGTCGCACCACGAGATGGCCGTTCTCGAGCACGTCATGGAGCACCCGACCGGCCCCAGCGAGCTGGCCGGCCGCCTCGGGGTCACCACCGCCGCCGCCAGCGGGATCGTCGACCGACTGGAGGCCAGGGGCCACGTGGTCCGGCAGCCCCATCCGACCGACCGGCGGCGCACGGTCGTGGCCTGCACCGACAGCGGCCGTGAAGAGCTGCTGGGCCACCTGATGCCGATGTTCGTCTCCCTGGCCTCCCTGGACCAGCGGCTCGACGACGAGGAGCGCAGGGTCGTCCTGCGCTTCCTCCAGGAGGCCGAGCAGGCGGTGCGCCGGGTGCTCTGAGGGCCGCTCCTCACGGCGAGGGGGCGGCCTCGCCAGACTGCTCGCCCTGCCAGGTCAGCTGCAGGCGGCAGCCCTGCGGCAGGCTGAAGGGATCCAGGTCGGTCCGCACGACGTCAGGACCGGCCCCGGCCTGCTCCAGCAGACCCACGACCAGCCCCTGGTGGACGTCGCAGACGACCTCGGGATGCTCCCGCGCCGAGTCCAGGAGCGGACAGCTGTGCAGGACGATCACGTCCTCGGGGGAAGCCTGGCCGGACGCGCCTCCCGCTCCGCCCATGCTCCCTGCCCCCTCGACCCCCGCCCGGGGCGCCGGGTCCTCGAGGACCGGCGTGAACCCCATACGGTCGAAGAGAGCCATCACGGCGCGGCGACGTCCGACCCGCGTCCTGGCGCGCGTCGGCGACCCGATCGAGGCGCCCCAGTTGCGTCCGACCTGCCGGGCGAGGTCGCCCAGGCCGGGGGTGCCGGCGAGATGCTTGACGAAGGCCAGGCTCAGGTGCTCCAGCGCGATCGTCCGGTCCGGGGCACCGTCGTCGTCCATCCGCCGCGCCGCCGACCGGCCGACCTCGGTCAGGCTGTGCAGCCACGAGGGCCGACCTCGTCCCCCGCTGCTGTGCGACTCCCGCACCACCAGGCCCGCCAGGCGCAGCGCCTCGAGGTGCGCGCGCGTGGCGTTGGGGTGGCCGCCGACCTCCTCGGCGAGGACGCTGAGCGGGACCGGCTCCTCGTGCCGCGCGAGCGCGGCGAGCACCTTGCGGCGGGTGGGGTCGGCCCACAGGCGCGGGTCGGGGGTGGGCGCGGGGCCACCGAGACGGGGGACGACGGACATGTTCCTCAGACTAGGTCGAAGGGGCCGGCCGCCCGGACCGCGGCGCCGATGGCGGCGCGGTCCAGGGCGACCGTCTCCTTGTGCTTGATGATCATCAGGATCTCATCGCCGTGGTTCTCGAAGGCGATCGCCCCGATGTCCGGCAGTGCCGCCACCTGGTGCCAGATGGAGCGGAACTGCCTCTCGGTGCGGGGTGTGCCGCCGAGCTCGTACGTCGTCGAGATCAGACGGGTCATCAGATCCGGCCGTTGAAGGCCTGCATGGCGGAGTCCTCACGGGTGCCGCCACGGCCGTCGCCGACCTCGGCGTAGTCGGCGATCCACTCCACCGCCTTGACCCACTTGACCATCTTGTAGCCGTGCTGGGACTCCACGCGCAGCCGCAGCGGGGCCCCGAGGTGCTCCTCGAGCGGGTTGCCGTTGCGCTCGTAGGCCAGGATCGTGTCCTCCTCGTTGAGCATCTCGAGGTCGAGGACGGCGTAGAACGGCTCGCGGGGGCGGTTGTCATACATCTTCTGCGCCAGGCCGTGCGAGGTGACCATGACGTAGCGGGCCCCCTCCGGGCGCGGGCCCAGGGTGTCGAGCACGTCGACCAGCCGCACGCCGGTCCACTTCGAGGTGGCCGACCAGCCCTGCATGCAGGTGTGGATGGCGATGTACTCCGCCTTGGGCAGGGCCTTGAGGTCGTCCAGGCTCAGCTCGATCTTCTCGCCGTTGAGGTCGCCACCGACCTCCAGGCGCCAGTCCTCCCAGTCGTTGGAGCGGTACTTCAGCCACTCGGGCGACTCGTCCTCGGTGGGGGGCAGACCGTTGGTCCAGTGGAACTCGGAGATGTCCTTCTCGGTGTAGGCGTTCTGGCGGCTCATACGCGGCTTCATCCAGTTCAGGCCGTACCTGCGGATCGGCTCGGTCGCGTTGACGAGGAACTTGTGGGTGCGGACCCGGTCGGACAGCGACCAGTAGCTCAGGGCGATCCAACTCGCGACGACCACGACGATGGTGGCGATCGCGATGACGAAGGCCTGGCCGGCGCGGGCGGTGTCGGTCGCGCCCCAGATCATGTGGGACAGGTTGTACTCCGGGTGGACCAGGAAGACCAGGCCGACGTGCATGATGATGAAGCCGGTCATCAGGACCATGCAGATGAAGTGGATCGAACGCGCGCCCTGGTGGCCGCCCCAGAACTTCACGTAGCCGGGGAAGCGCGAGCGCACGGCCGGCGACATGCTGATCCCGGTGAGCATCATCAGGGGGGCGAGGACGAAGATCACGAAGGTGTAGCCGAGCATCTGGAGCGCGTCGTAGGGCTGGAAGTGCTCGATCGAGGGCACCCCGAAGCCGGCGTAGATCTTCAGCGACTCCCACGCCTCGGGGAAGACGTCCCAGGAGGTGGGGATGATGCGCCGCCACAGGCCGGTCGCGAAGAGCAGGATGATGTAGATGAGGCCGTTGAGCAGCCACAGGCTCGAGGCGAGCGCGTGCCAGTGGCGACCCAGACCGATGTTCTCCCGGCCGGGCAGCGCGATCATCGGGCTGAGGCTCTTCTCGTCCATGAGGGAGGTGTAGACGCCCTCCTCCTTGGGCAGCTCGGTCTTGGTGAACTTCAGCCACTCCTTGCCGGGCGCACTGTCGTTGCTCCACCACAGGCGGGGCATGGAGGAGAGGATCTCCCAGCCGCTGCGCAGCAGGAGTCCGATGAGGAAGAAGTTGATCAGATGACTGGCGCGCAGCCAGAAGGGAAAGTCGGGATCCATCGCGAGAACCACCTGGGGTACGTACGGACAGGGACGGCGATGGCGACATCGCCTGGGAGCAGATTACTACAATTCGTCGTTGTAAGTAACCAGGTCAACCACCCTCGTTGCCCCGCCCCGACCCGCCCGCCGGGGAGCACGCCCGGCCGCCTCGCACTGCCCCGCCGACCCCGGGAAGCCTAGACTGGTGCGATGACCCACCCCCAGACCCCGCGCTCCCTGCGCGCCGTGGCCGTGACCGTCTCCGACCGCAGCTCCGACGGCCGTCGCGAGGACGAGTCGGGGCGCCTGCTGGTCGAGGCGCTGGAGCAGCTGGGCTACCAGGTCAGCGCGGTGGTCGTGCCCGACGGCGTGGAGAGCGTCGCCGGCGCCCTGCGGGAGGCCGTCGTCGACCGCGCCCGTCTCGTGGTCACGACCGGAGGGACGGGTATGGGGCCACGCGACCTCACCCCGGAAGGCACCCGGGAGGTCCTCACCCGGGAGAACCCCGGCCTGGCCGAGCTCATCCGCCGCGAGGGGTGCAAGCACACCCCGTTCGCCGCGGTCAGCCGCGGGCTGGCCGGGGTCGTCGACTGGCCGCAGGAGCAGGGCTACGGCGGCACCCTCGTGATCAACCTGCCCGGTCGACCTTCTGCGGTGCGGGAAGGGATGGACATCGTCGGACCGTTGCTCGGACACGTGCTCGACCAGGTGTCCGGAGGAGACCACACGTGACTTCCCAGAGGGTGACCATCGGCACCCGCCCCGCCGACCCCGTCTCGCCCGCGTCCTCGGGCGGACCGCTGCCCGACCGCGGACCGCTGGTGGACCGCTTCGGCCGCGTCCACCGTGACCTGAGGGTCTCGGTGACCGACCGGTGCTCGCTGCGCTGCACCTACTGCATGCCCGAGGCCGGGGTGCCCTGGCTCCCCCGCGACACGATGCTGACCACCCCCGAGCTGGTGCACCTGGCCGGGGTCGCCGTCTCCCTGGGCATCGACGAGATCCGGCTGACCGGCGGCGAGCCGCTGCTGCGTAGGGACCTGGTCGACGTCGTCGCGGGGCTGGCCGCCCTCGACCCGGCGCCGGAGATCTCGATGACCACCAACGCGGTCGGCCTGGCCAAGAACGCCGAGGCTCTGGTCGCGGCCGGCCTGACCCGCGTCAACATCAGCCTGGACACCCTGCGCCGCGAGACCTTCATCGAGCTGGCCAAGCGCGACCGCCTCAAGGACACCCTCGAGGGCATCGAGGCCGCCGCCGCGGCCGGGCTGACCCCGGTCAAGCTCAACACCGTGCTGATGCGCGGCATCAACGACCACGAGGCCCCCGACCTGCTGGCCTTCGCCCTGGAGCACGGCTACGAGCTGCGCTTCATCGAGCAGATGCCCCTGGACGCCCAGCACCACTGGGACCGCAGCCAGATGATCACCGGCGAGGAGATCCTGGGACTGCTGACCCCGCACTTCGACCTGACGCCCCTGCCCGACGAGGCCCGCGGGAGCGCTCCGGCCGAGCTCTTCCTCGTCGACGGCGGCCCGGCCACCGTCGGGGTGATCGCCTCGGTCACGATGCCCTTCTGCGGGACCTGCGACCGGGTCCGCCTCACCGCCGACGGCCAGGTGCGCAACTGCCTGTTCGCCACCGGCGAGACCGACCTGCGCACGCCGCTGCGCGAGGGCGCCGACGACGAGGCCCTGGCCGACCTGTTCCGGGAGTCGATCGGTGCCAAGCTGCCCGGCCACGGCATCAACGAGCCCGGCTTCCTCCAGCCGCCCCGGCCGATGAGCGCGATCGGCGGCTGAGCATGGTTCGCGGCACCGGCGGGGCCGGACCCGACGACTTGTGCGTGGCGGCCGTCCCGCTCTTCCAGGGCCTGTCCCACGGCGAGCAGCTGGAGGTCGCCACCGTCGCCCGCCCCACCCGGGTCGCGCGCGACGAGGTGATCTACGGCGCCGGCTCAGCGACGGCCCAGCTCATGTTCGTGCACACGGGGCGGGTCAAGATCTCCCGGATCAGCCCCGAGGGGCACGAGCAGATCGTCCGGGTGCTGGGTCCGGGTGAGTTCGTCGGGGAGACGGCCTTCCTCACCGGCGCCCGCGCGGACCACTTCGCGACCGCTCTCGAGGCCGGCAGCATGTGCGTCTTCCGCCACGCCGACCTCGGCCGGCTCATCGAGGAGCACCCCAGCGTGGCGCTGCGGATGCTCCAGGGGATGAGCCGACGCCTGGAGGAGACCGAGCAACGTCTCGCGGCCACGGTCTCGGCCGAGCTGCCCGCCCGGGTGGCCGACTATCTGCTGGGCCTGGAGGCCAGGCACGGCGACGGCATGGTCGAGGTCGAGCTCCCCCTGGCCAAGAAGGACGTCGCCTCGCTGCTCGACACCACGCCGGAGTCGCTCAGCCGTCAGTTGCGACGGCTGAGCGACTCGGGGCTGATCGTGCCCGGGCGGGGGCGGCGGATCGGCCTAGCCGACCTGGACGCCCTCGCCACGCTCGCGGACGGCGGCACGGTCGGCGCCGGCTGAGGGAGCGCCCGGCTCCGCGCCGGGCTCGGCGACGGCCTCCGCGCCGGACCCCGTCGAAGACCCGACACCACCCTCCACCGCGGCCTCCTGCCGCTTCCGCAGCAGCCGCATCGCGTTGAGGATCACCACGAGCACCGAGGCCTCGTGGACGAGCATCCCGATCGCCATGGTCACGCCGCCGAAGACCACCCCGAGCATCAGCGTCGCCACGGTCACGAGCGCGATCGCGATGTTCTGCCGCATGGTGCGGACGGTGCGCCGCGCCAGCGAGATCGCCCGGGGCAGCGTGAGCAGGTCGTCCCGCATCAGCGCGATGTCGGCCGTCTCGATCGCGACTCCCGTGCCGGCCGCACCCATGGCCACGCCGATGTCGGCGGTCGCCAGGGCGGGGGCGTCGTTGACGCCGTCGCCGACCATCGCCACGGTCCAGCCCTGCCGCTGCAGGTCGGCCACGGCCTCGAGTTTGTCCTCGGGCAGCAGGCCGGCGCGCACCTCGTCGATGCCGACGGTCTCACCGACCGCCCGGGCCACCTGCTCCACGTCGCCGGTGAGCATGACGACCTTCTTCACGCCCGCGGCGTGGAGGCGACGGACCATCTCGGGAGCGTCGGGGCGGATGGTGTCGGCGACGGCGACGACGCCGACCGGCCGGCCGTCCACGGCCACGACCATCGGGGTCCGACCCCGGGTCGCCAGATCGGCCACGACCGCTTCCGCCTGCTCGCGCAACGCCTCGTGACCCGCACGCTCGAGGTCGATCAGCGCCAGGTTGCCCACGGCCACCCGTCGACCCTCCAGCACGGCGACGATCCCCTTGCCCGGCACCGGCTCGGTGTGCTCGGGGAGGCCGAGCTGCCGCATACCCCGCTCGGAGGCCGCCTCGACCACAGGTCGGGCAAGCGGGTGCTCGGAGCCGGCCTCGGCCCGCGCCGCCAGGCGCAGCACCTCGTCCTCGTCCAGGTCCGCGTCCAGGGCCACGACGTCGGTCAGCCGCGGACGCCCCTGGGTGATCGTGCCGGTCTTGTCGAGCGCGACCGCGTCGATCCTGGCCGAGGTCTCCAGGAACTCGCCTCCCTTGATCAGGATGCCGTCCTTGGCGCCGCGACCGATGCCGGCCACGATCGAGACGGGGATGGAGATGACGAGCGCTCCGGGGCAGGCGATCACGAGCAGGGTCAGCGCCAGCACGACGTCCCGCGTGATCAGCCCGAGGACGACCGCGAGGACGATGATGGCGGGGGTGTACCACGCCGAGAAGCGGTCCATGAAGGCTTGCGTCCGCGCCCTGGCGTCCTGGGCCTCCTCGACCCGGTGGATGATCCGCGCCAGGGTGGTGTCGGCGCCGACGCCGGTCGCCCGCACCTGCAGGAAGCCCCCGGTGGAGATGGTGCCGGCGAAGACCTTGTCGCCCTCGAGCTTCTCGACCGGGATCGACTCGCCGGTGATGGAGGCCTCGTCCAGCGCGCCCGTGCCGCCGATGACGATGCCGTCGACGGGGACCTTGGCGCCGTTCTTGACCAGGACGGTCTCGCCGGTGACGACCTCGTGGGCCGCGACCTCGACCTGCTGGCCGTCGCGCAGCACCACCGCCACGTCGGGGGCGACGGCGATGAGCTCGGCCAGCGCGGACCGGGTCCTGGTCAGGGTGGCGTCCTCGAGCGCGTGCCCGACCGCGAAGAGGAAGGTCACCGCTGCGGCCTCCCAGTAGTTCTGGATCAGCACCGCCCCGATCACGGCGACCGAGACCAGCAGGTCGATGCCGATCACCTTGGCGGTCAGCGCGCGCCAGGCCTTGATCAGGACGGGGGTGCCGGCGACGGCCGCCGCGGCGAGCATCAGGACCTCGCCCCAGAACTGCTGCCCGAGGGCACGCTCGGCCGTGAAGGAGGCCAGGATCAGCAGGCCGGCGATGCCCGGCACGGCCCACCGGCCGGACATCCAGCTCTGGAGCGAGGTCATGGTGTCTTTCTTCCTTTCTCGGGTATGCGGTGTGCCGGCTATTCAGAAGGCCGCGGGCCGGGCGGTGTAGCCCGCCTTCTTGATCGCGCCGACCAGGTCGTCGACGGAGGCGCGGGCCGGGTCGTGGTCGACCTCGACGCGGGAGCTGGCGAAGTGGACCTTCACGGCGTCGACGCCGTCGAGGCGGCCGACCTGCTTCTCGATCTTGGCCACGCAGGAGGGGCAGGAGAAGCCCTCGGCGCGCAGGATCGTCTTCGTGGTGCTGGTGGTGGTGCTCATGGCGAGATGTCCTCTCGGTCGGGGTGTCCTGCCCCCTGGTGGGGCCTGATACCACGACGTTAGGAAATCTGGGCCAGCGCTTCCTTGACGCAGATCAAGTCCGGACGAACGGTCCCGACCACGCGGGGACGGCTAGTCCTCCAGGGCCTCCGAGCCCCGCACCTGCCTCGGGATCGAGACGAGCAGCACGCCCCCGAGGATGTTGAAGATCACGGCATACCAGAAGAAGCCGAGCCAGCCGCCGATCGTGACGCCCTCGACCCCGGCGACCAGCGCACCGAAGATGATGATCGAGTCCAGGACCGAGTGGAAGAGCATGGGCCCGGCGAGCAGGAAGGCCCCGCAGACGGCCGCCACGATGGTGGCGATCTCGCTCTTGGCCCCCGCCTGCATCCGGGTCATCAGGGTGATCGCGGCGCCGCCCAGCAGGGACAGGCAGACGGTCCGCCAGCCGAACGGTGGGTCGGTGAAGTGGTGCGCGGACTCCCCGATGGTCGGGACCAGCTCGGGCAGGCCGGTGACGACGAGGGCGATCACCACGAGCCCGCCGAGCAGGTTGGCCACCAGGGTGACCGACCACAGGCGCAGGAGCTGACCGACGGTGGCGTCGGTGCCGAAGACCGCCATCACCGGGTAGAAGAAGCCCTCGGTGAACAGCTCGGAGTGGGCGAGGTAGAGCGTGATGAAGCCGATCGAGAAGGCGAGCGCGGACAGCAGGTGGCTGCCCGTCTCGTGCAGCGTGAGCATGTAGGCCAGGACGCCGAGCCCGATCTCCACCCCGCCGAGGAAGCCGGTGGTGATCAGCGCCCGCCAGGACCGGTTGAGCCGCTCCAGCCCGGAGGTGTGCGCCTCCCCGAGGGCGTCGACGACCTCATCCTCGACCTCGTCCGGGTGCGGGAGGCCCTGGTCGTCCGCCATCGGCTCAGCCTCCGGCGAAGGGCGGGAGCACGTCGAGCACGGCGTCGTGGGCCAGCGGGGTCTGCGGGTCGGAGACGTACTGCCCCTCGTGGAGGATCGAGCTGCGCTCCAGCACCCGCTCCAGCGCCGGGCCGTGCAGGGCGACGAGCTGGTCCAGGAGGGTGCCGAGCGCCTCGGCGGGGACGTGCTCGCTCTCGGTGCCGGCCGCCTCGGCGGCTGCCGCGAAGTATCTGACGGTCGCCATGCCGGCCAGTCTCTCAGACCGGCCCGGCCGCGTCTCCATCCAGACGCCGCTCCCACGCCTCCTTGTCGGCCCAGGTGTCGAGGTCACCGAGGTGGTCGGCGGGGCTGAGCACCAGCATCCAGCGCAGCGCGGCCGCGACGTCCCGCATCCGGGCGCCGTCCACCTGCGGCAGCGACCGCAGGGCCTCGCGCAGGGCCTCGCGGCGGTAGCACGCCAGCAGCCACTGCTCCTCGAACCCGCTCCCCCAGGGCCGCACGGCCTGGACCGCCCTGGGGACGACGCCGAGCTCCTGGCGCAGGGGCGCCAGGGCCCGCCCCGCTTCCGGCTGGTCCACGGCGGCCACGGCGACCCACTCGTGGGAGGAGGCCCGGTCGAGCAGGTCCAGACCGGCCACGACGCCGGCCACCGGCCCACCTCCGGGAGGGTCCTCCACGGTGCGCAGGACCCCGGCGGGCACGGGGGTCCGGCCGACGACGACCACGCGGCCACCCAGCTCGCCAGGGGCGCCCGGCCCGACCTGTGCCAGGAGCCGGTCGAGCAGGCTGGACCCGCCGACGACCAGGGCGGCCTTGTCCTGGCCGTCGAGCCGGGTGGCCCGGCCGCCGGCCAGCACCACCAGGTCGACCGCTGGGGCCTGGGCCCGGGTCGCGTCCCGTCCTGGGACGCCGCGCGACGTCGTGCGCGACGGCGCGGCGCCGGGGGGCGATGTCTTTTCGGCCACGGTGACCTCAGTAGCTCGGCATGGTGGGGTCGATGTCCTTGATCCAGGCCAGGATCCCCCCGATCATCACCCGCACGTCGGGATGACCGATCTTGACCAGGTGCGCCGCCGCCCGCTGCGCGCGGGGGCCGGCCTTGCAGTAGACGATCACGGGGCCCTGACCCAGCCGACCGTCCAGGTGACCGTCGAGGTCGTCCCAGGACAGCACCTCGCCGACCGGCACGGTCACCGCGCCAGGGACGGTGCCCATGGCATGCTCGCCCGGCTCGCGAACGTCGAGCAGCACCGGCGCACCCTGCGCGTAGGCCCCGTCCTGCGCATCCGCCCCGTCCTGCGCCTCCGCGACGTCCGACGCTTCCGCCGCGACCATGGCCGCGACCTCGTGCACCCCCACCTCGGCCAACGGGACGACGTCCCGCACAGGCTCACGCTCGACCGAGGCCACGATCGCCCCCACCGGGCGCAGCGGCACCTCACGGGTGCGCTGGCTGAGTGCGTCGACGAGCAGCACCCGCCCGACCAGCGGCTCGCCAAAGCCGCAGATCAGCTTGACCGCCTCGGCCGCCATGATCGACCCGACCTGTCCCACCAGGGCACCGAGCACCCCCGCCTCGGCGCAGGAGGGCACGTCCTCCGGTCGCGGCGGCAGCGGGAAGAGGTCGCGCAGGGACACGGCGTCCTCGACGTCGGGCACGAAGGTGGAGATCTGCGCGTCGAAGCGCAGCACGGCGGCCCAGACGACCGGGATCCGGAGTGCGCGCGCGGCGTCGGACACCGCATACCGCGTGGGGAAGTTGTCGGCGCCGTCGAGCACGAGGTCGTGGCCGGCGAGCAGCTCCTCGGCGTTCTCCGGCGTGATGCGCACGTGCCGGACGGTCACCTCGACGTCCGGGTTGACCCCGCGGGCGAAGTCGGCCGCCGAGTCCACCTTGCGACGGCCGATGCCCGCCGTGGTGTGCATGACCTGTCGCTGCAGGTTGGTGGAGTCGACCACGTCGTCGTCGATGATCGACAGGTGCCCGACCCCGGCGGCCGCCAGGTAGGCCACGATCGGGCTGCCCAGCCCGCCCGCGCCGACCACGGCGACCCGGGCCGCGAGCAGCCGGCGCTGCGCCTCGATGCCCATCCCCGGCACCAGCAGGTGCCGCGAGTAGCGCGACATCTGGGCGGCGCTCAGCTCCGGCCCTGGATCGACCAGGGGCGGCAGCGGGGCACGGACGGGACGCACAGGGCTGAGGTTACGCGGTCAGCGCGGCAGCGAGACGGTCAGGACGCAGAGGCTGTCGACCGCGGCCCGCACCTCGTGGCGCTCCTGCGGGATCAGGACGGCCCTCCCCGCGGTCAGCGGCCACTCCCGTCCACCGGCGGCCAGGACGACCTCGCCCGACAGGCACAGCAGCGAGGCCGGGCCGGGCGCGTCGTGGTCGGGCAGCCCACCGCCGGCGGGGAGCGCCAGCAGGATGAGGCTCTGGCCCGGCTGGCGCACGACGGCGCGCACCGCCCGCCCGGTGCCACCGGCCCGGGCCCGCTCCAGGAGCTCGGCCCCGAGCTCGGTCAGGTCGACGACCTCCGGCTCCGGTATGCGGTGCCGCACCTCTCCCTCCTGCCCCGCCTTCTCGACGGGGTCGGGGGCGGCGGGCGTCAGGCCGAGGTCGCCGAAGACGGGGTGCCCGGTGGGGTCGTCGGTGGGCCGCTCGCTGATGGGGCTGTCGCTGGTCACGTGCTCTCTCCGTGGGGGATGCCGGTGATGCGGGCGCGGCAGAAGTCCGGCCCGGCGAAAGGCTGAAGGCTCACCTGCGCGTCCGGCAGGCCGACGGCGTCGAGCGCCCCCCGCAGCAGCCCGCGGTGCATCCCGCAGACCACGTCGGGGTGGGTGTGGGCCAGCTCGATGAAGGGGCAGTCGCGCAGCAGGATGTCGGAGGACCCCACCGGCGTCCCGACGGCCTCCCCCGAACCGTCGCCCGAGCCGTCGTCGTCGGCAGCCGCACCCTCCTCGACCGACCCGGTCTCGGGCGTGTAGCCCCAGTCCCCCAGCAGCTCGACCACCTGGTCGACCGGGGAGGCGTCGTCCGCGGCGACCCGCCCCTCGCCGACCCGCCTCTCGACCCAGCGCACTCCAGCCTGCTCGGGCGTCAGCGGCGCCGCCTCCTGGACCGACAAGGCGGAGGCCAGGACACCTGCCAGCATCCCGAAGGGCGCGTCCGCACCCTGGTCGACGGTGGCCGCGGTCTCCTCCAGCGGCACCTCCCGCAGGGTGTAGCGCTTGCTCGGCCGCCCGACCCCGCCGCCCCGCGCGAAGTGGGACTCCAGGACGCCACCCGACACGAGCCGATCGACGTGGAAGCGGATCGTGGTGGGGTGCAGCTGGAGCCGGTCGCCCAGCTCGGCCGCCGTGAGCCCGAGGCCGCGACCCTGCGGGTCCAGAGCGGCCAGCTCGTCCACCAGCGCACGACGCACGGGCGAAGACAGCAGCGCGGCTGCGTCGGGCAGGCCGTGCCACGGGCGGGGGCTGCTCACCTGGACTCCTCTCGTCCCTCCCTCGATGATCTCACCCACCGAGGACGGTCTCGTCGGCCGCCGCGGACGGACTCCCGCCCGGCGCGGAAGACCCCGTCACGACTCTCCGTTTAATAGTTTATATTAGTCGAAGCACCACGCACCCGCCCGCTACGAAAGGCCCGCCATGACCGACTCCACCACCCGCACCGAGCTCCCCCTCACCGAGCGTCCGCAGGGCGGGTGCGCCTGCGGCGGCCACGACGACGCCGTGCCCGCGCTGGACGCCCGCGCCATCTCCCACGCCATCCGGCACGCCACGATCTTCGGCGCCCTATCGGGCCTGCGCGCCGGTGAGCAGATGGACCTCATCGCCCCGCACGACCCGCTGCCGCTGCTGGCCCAGGTCCGCGAGCGTGAGGGCGAGGCCGTCTCCTGGGACTACGTGGAGCGCGGCCCCGAGGCCTGGACCCTGCGCTTCACCCGCGTCGCCTGACCCGGCGTGTGCACCTACTGCGGCTGCGAGTCGATCGAGGCGATCGGCCGCTTCATGGCCGAGCACACCGAGATCATCAACGCCGCAGGCGCCCTGGGCCGGGCGTGCAGCGACAGTGACGCCGCCGCCGTGGTGGCCGCCGCGGACCGCGTCGGCGAGCTCCTGCACCCCCACACCCGGGCCGAGGAGGTCGGGCTGTTCAGCGTCATGCGCCGTCAGGAGCAGTTCACCGAGCACATCGACAGCCTCTGCGGCGAGCACACCAGCCTCGACGCCCAGCTCGCGGCGATCCGGGCCGGGGACCACGGGCGCTTCGAGGAGTTCATGCACGACCTGCGCCACCACATCGAGCGCGAGGACAACGGCCTCTTCCCCGCGGCCGCCATCGCGCTGGACGGACCGGACTGGGACGAGGTCGACGAGCAGACCCCTGCCGCGCGATGAGTGCGCG
This sequence comes from Ornithinimicrobium panacihumi, assembly GCF_052073805.1. Classification (NCBI taxonomy): domain Bacteria; kingdom Bacillati; phylum Actinomycetota; class Actinomycetes; order Micrococcales; family Ornithinimicrobiaceae; genus Ornithinimicrobium; species Ornithinimicrobium panacihumi. Next base: position 76,920 of record NZ_JBQGWG010000004.1, read on the forward strand.
CCACCCCCTGCGCCTCGCGCCGCTCCTGCTCCTGCCCGGCGGCCTCGCCCTCCTGGCGGGCATGGACGCGGCTCTCACCCTCGCCGGCCTTCCCGCCCCCGCGGGCAGCACGCGGCTGGCCGTCCTCCACGGCCCCCTCATGGTGCTGGGATTCCTCGGCACCGTCATCTCCCTGGAGCGTGCGGTCGCGCTGCGCCGGCCGTGGGGGCTGCTCGCACCCGGCCTCATCGGGCTGGGTGCCCTCGCCCTGGTGGCGCTGCCCGACCCCCTCCTGGGCCGTCTGCTCCTCATCCAGGGCTTCCTCCTCTTCGTCGCCGTGTATGCGGTGCTGCTGCGCCGCAACCACGACCTCACCGTCGCGGTCCAGCTGCTCGGAGCATCGCTCGGCACCTGCGCGGCGGTCCTGCTCACCCGCCTGCCGGTCCCTGACGTGATCGCGCTGCTGATCTCCTTCGTGGTCCTCACCATCGGCGCCGAGCGCGTCGAGCTGGCCCGGCTGGCGATGCCGCGCGGCTCCGACGCGCTCCTCACCTGGTGGGCCGCGGGCGTGACCGCCGCCGCACTCGCAGAGGTCCTCTGGCCGGACGTCGGCTGGCGGCTGCTGGGCCTGGTCCTGCTCGGCCTGACCCTGTGGCTGCTCAGGCACGACGTGGCCCGTCGGCTGGTGCGCGCCAAGGGCCTCCCTCGCTTCTCCGCAGCGGCGCTGCTCCTGGGCTACGCCTGGCTGCTCGTCGCGGCGATCGGCATGATCGGGATGGGTCGGCCGACCGGAGGCACCTACGACATCGTCGTCCACGCGACCTTCCTGGGCTTCGCGATGTCGATGATCCTGGCCCACGCGCCGGTGATCCTGCCGGCCGTGCTGCGCGTCCGGCTGCCCTACTCGCCGTGGATGTATCTCGCCCTCCTCGTCCTTCACCTGACCCTGACCGTCCGCGTGCTGGCGGTCGCCCTCGGGCGGCTGGACGTGTGGTCGGGCGCCCTCTACGGCAACGTGGCTGCCATCCTGGTCTTCCTGCTGACCTCGATCACCGCCGCGGTCGTGGCCGCCACCCGACGCCGCCGGCACCCCATACCTGCGACTGCCCCCGCCCGGGGCAACACGCACCCCCGACGACATGAGCCCACCCCCACCCTGACGAAGAAGAGCGATGCCTGACCCGACCCCCGCCGCCACCCCGGTCCCCTCCCGTCCCGCCGGCGTGGCCCGCGGTCACTGGGCGCTGCGCGACCGGCCCGGGATGCTGTGGATGATCCTCGCGGTGATCGTGGCGATCGCCCATCCCTTCATCGCCGAGTCGCGCTGGCTCATGGTCCACCTGGTCCTGCTGGGCGCGATCACGCACTCGATCATGGTGTGGAGCACGCACTTCTCCCAGGCGCTGCTCAAGACAGGCCCGGGCCTGGACGACCGCCGGATCCAGTCGCGCCGCCTCATCCTGCTCTTCCTGGGCACATCCATCACGCTCGTCGGGGTGCCCACCGCGACCTGGTGGCTGACCGTCGTCGGCGCCACGATGGTCTCGGCCGCGGTGCTGTGGCACGGCGTGCAGCTGTGGCGCCGTCTGCGCGGCTCGCTGCCCGGTCGCCTCCGCGTGACGATCCGCTACTACCTGGCCGCCGCGGTCGCGCTGCCCGTCGGCGCGGCCCTCGGCGCCACCCTCGCCCTCGGGCTGGACGACTCGACCCACGGCCGGATCCTGCTCGCACACTCGATGATCAACGTCCTGGGCTGGGTCGGCCTCACGGTCTGCGGCACGCTGCTGACGCTGTGGCCCACGATGCTGCGGACCCAGATCGGACCGCGCGCCGAGGCCCGCGCCACCCAGGCGCTGCCCGGGCTGGTCGTCGCGCTGGTCGTCCTCGTCGCCGGAGCTCTGCTGGACCTGCGGTGGCTGACGCTCGCCGCTCTGGTCTTGTATGCGGTCGCGCTCCTGTGGTGGGCCAGCGCCGTCCTCGCCCCGGTCCGGAGCAAGCTGCCGCGCGAGTTCGCCCCCGCCTCGGTGGGGCTGGCCATCGTCTGGTGGCTGATCGGGATCGGCTTCGTGCTGGTCCGCCTGACGACCACCGACAGCTGGGGGGAGCTGACGGTCGGCTACGGCTGGATCACGACCGTGCTGGTCGTCGGCTTCGCGGCCCAGCTGCTCACGGGTGCACTCTCCTATCTCGTCCCGTCGGTGCTCGGCGGCGGCAAGACCGTGGTGCGTGCCGGGCAGGCGTGGTTCGACCGCTGGGCCACCGCCCGCCTGGTCACGATCAACGGTGGGCTGCTGCTGTGCCTGCTCCCGATCCCCAGCTGGGTGCGCGTGATCGTCTCGGTGCTCGTGCTCGTCGCGCTGGCCGCCTTCCTGCCGCTGATGCTGCGCGGCATCGCGGCGGCCGTCGTCGCCAAGCGTGAGGTCGAGGCGGCGCGGGCGCGCGGTGAACGACCCGCCGGGGCCACCCCCTCCCCCGGGCTGGCTCACGGCCAGCCCGACCACCTGCCCTCGATCTGGTCCGGCGGGCAACTGGTGGCCGCCCTGTCCGCCCTGGCCCTGGCCACCTCGATCGGCATCGGCCTGGACCCGGCCGCGGCTGGACTGTCCGGGCTGAGCGCGGCCGGCAGCGGAGGCGTCACCTCGACCGGCACGGGCGGCAACGGCTCGGCCGGGGGCAGCGCTGCCGACGAGCTGGCCCCGACGGGGCAGACCACGACCGTCCAGGTCGACGCGGTCGACATGCGCTTCGAGCCGTCGACGATCCAGATCCCGCGGGGGGACCGCCTCGTCATCGAGCTGACCAACGCCGACCCGACCAACATCCACGACCTGCAGATCCTGGGACAGCGCACCCCACGACTGGCGCACGGCGAGACCGCCACCCTCGACCTCGGCGTCGTGGGGGAGTCGACCCAGGGCTGGTGCACGATCGTGGGCCACCGTCAGATGGGCATGGTCCTGGACGTCGAGGTCGTCGGCGGGGACGGCCAGGTCGCGGGCGGCGAGGGCGGCCAGGGCACCACCACCGACGGGGCCGCCGCGGGCACCGACCCCTCCAGCGACCCCCACGCCAGCCACGGGAGCACCGCCGGCGGGGGCACCGAATACCCCGGCGGCCTGACCCCGATCCTCGATCCCGACGCCCGCGTCGAGGAGCCGATCGACCCCGTGCTGGTCCCGCTGACCACGCAGACGGTGCATGAGCTCACGCTCACCGCCCAGGAGGTCGAGCTCGAGGTCGCGCCGGGGATCACGCAGACCCGCTGGACCTTCAACGGGACGGTGCCCGGCCCGACGATCCGGGGCCGCGTGGGTGACGTCTTCGAGATCACGCTGGTCAACGACGGGACGATGGGGCACTCCATCGACTTCCACGCCGGCGCCCTCGCGCCCGACGAGCCGATGCGCACGATCGCGCCGGGCGAGTCCCTGGTCTACCGCTTCACGGCGGAGCGCTCAGGCATCTGGATGTACCACTGCTCCACGATGCCGATGACCTCCCACATCGCCGCCGGCATGCACGGGGCCGTGATCATCGAGCCGGAGGAGGGCTTCCCGGAGGTCGACCGGGAGTATGTCCTGGTCCAGTCGGAGGTCTATCTCCAGCAGGGCACCGGTCAGGACGGGGCGGCCCCGGCCGAGCTCGACGCCGACGCGGTGCTGGCCGAGCGGCCCAGCTTCGTCACCTTCAACGGGATCGCCAACCAGTACGACCACCACATGCTCGAGGCCGCGGTCGGCGAACGCGTGCGGATCTGGGTGCTGGACGCCGGACCCAACCGGCCCAGCAGCTTCCACATCGTCGGCGGGCAGTTCGACACCCTCTACCTGGAGGGCGCCTACCACCTCGGTCCGCGCTCGGAGGAGGGCGGGGCGCAGGCGCTCGGGCTGCAGGCCGCCCAAGGTGGCTTCGTCGAGCTCACCTTCCCCGAGGCCGGGCACTATCCGCTGGTCAGCCACATCATGGTCGACGCCGAGAGGGGCGCGCACGGCTTCGTGCACGTGACCGACTGAGCCGGGCGCTTTGGACGAACGGGTCGGACGGGTCGGGCTCCCCGGTGCCGCCGGACGGTCAGGCCGCCTCGAATCCGCCCTCGCGGTCGCGGCGCAGCGCACCCTCGCCGACGAGGCGGGCCAGCCACGGGTGGGCCGGGTCGGTGCCCCACCGCTCACGCCAGATCCGTGCGTGGTTGACCGCGATCCGGGCCTCCTCGGCCCTCGTGGGGGGATCGGTCGGCTGCAGGTATGCGGTCGCTCCCCCGAGCCAGGCCAGCGCACCTCCCGCGTCGAGGACGGTCTGGGCGAAGTCCGCGTCCTCGAGCCCGTGACCGGCGTAGTCGGGGTGGAAGCCGCCGCTGAGGGTGAAGTCCTGGGCGCTCATCGCGAAGGCGGCACCGTGGAAGAGCTCGGCGTGCTCGGCCAGGGCCACCTGGCCCGCGTCGAGCTGGGGGGTGCCGGGCGTGCGGACCCCGAGGGTGTGCAGCTGCCCCATGGGATAGCCGACCGCCATGCTGTCGGGGGCCGGCAGGTTGAGCACCGGCCCGCACCACACGATCGGCCCGTCCGTGCTCTCCCGCACCTGGGCGCCGTTGTGCCCCTGCACTGCCGCGGCGTAGCGCTCGAGGGTCCGACCTCCCGGGATCGCGCCGCCGTCGAGGAAGACCAGGACCTCGGCGCCACGCTCGATGGCCTCCTTGGCCGCCAGGTTGCGGGCGGCGGCGTAGGGCAGGGCGCGCCGGTCGGTGGGCACGGGGCGCACGACGGTCTCCCACCGGTCGGTGGCCAGGGGCAGACGCCCACGGGTCAGGTCGCGGTCACCCATGGAGACGACGCAGTGCAGAGCCGGCGGGACCGAGCCCACCGAAAGACCGTCCACCTGGCCCAGGATCTGGTCGTGATGGTGGCGCGTCATGGTCAGCACAGCGATGTTCCCGGGCACGTCAAGCACCATAGGAGCGGCCCTGACCTGCGACTACATCCTTTGGGGTGACCTCCTTGCGGCCGGGCCGTGGCTCGGCCGGGGCTCGGCCGTGGCGGCCGTGAGGCGATCCGGCATGCCGGGGCCGGGGCCCGGACGTAGATTGACGCCATGGCCACCTCAGAGCCGATCCGGATCGCGATCGCCAACGACTACGAGGTCGTCGTGCGCGGCGTCCACGCGATGCTGGCCCCCTTCCCCGACCGGGTCGCCGTCGTGGAGCTGGACGTGCAGGAGCAGGTCGAGACGCCGGTGGACATCACCCTCTACGACACCTTCTCCGAGACCCAGGCCGACGACCGCGACATCGACGACATGCTCGACAACGAGCGGGCCGGGACGGTGGTCGTCTACACCTGGAACATGCAGCCGCAGCTGGTCGAGGTGGCCCTGGCCAAGGGGTGCGGGGGCTATCTGGACAAGGCGATGCCGGCGGACGAGCTGCTGCGCGCGCTGGAGCTCATCGCCGGCGGCGACATCGTCATCTCCCCGACCACCGTGGAAGGACCCGCGCAGGCCAGCGACCCCGGCGGCGACTGGCCCGGCCGGGCGGAGGGGCTGTCGGCCCGGGAGGCCGAGGTGCTCGCCCTGATCACCCAGGGCCTGACCAACTCCGACATCGCCACCCGGACCTACCTGTCGATCAACTCGGTCAAGACCTACATCCGCACGGCCTACCGCAAGATCGGGGTGTCCCGCCGCTCGCAGGCGGTGCGCTGGGGCCTGGAGCACGGCATGACCCCCGACCGGATGCGCGTGCACAACCCGCAGCCCCGGGAGCCGGAGGAGCGCCCCGGCGCCTGAGCGATCAGGCAGGGGTGTAGATCACGCAGGAGTAGGGGCCGAGGTCCAGCACGCTGGAGCCGTCGGTCACGTCCAGGTCCGGGGTGGCGTGGTCCCCGAAGAGCTGGCTGTAGCTGCGGGCGTCGCTGTTGAAGCGGACCCTCCAGTGCGAGCCCGGCAGGTCCACGCGCCGCTGCACGGCGTGGGCGGTCAGGTTGAGCGCCACGAGCACGTGCTGGCCGTCGCCGCTGGAGCGGACGTAGGCGATGACGTTGGCGTCGTCGTCCAGGGTGACCAGCGTGGTGTGCGGGCCGCTCAGCCCGGCCGTGTCGCCGTCGAGGTTGCGACGCATCCGGATCAGGTCGCGGAACATCTGGGTGATGTCGCGGAAGGCCCAGGCCCGCTCCCAGTCCAGCGGCACGGTGTCGCGGAACCATTCGTCCTCGAGGAACTCCTGGCCCTGGAAGAGCATCGGCATGCCCGGGGCGGTCAGGACCAGGGCCGCACCGAGGGTGGCGCGCTTCTGGGCGTCCCAGCCGGTCGGGTTGTCGCCGCGCACCTCGGAGGTGATCCGCGCCTTGCCGTTGGAGACCTCGTCGTGGGACTCGGTGTAGATCACCCGGTCGAAGGCGTGGTGGTACTGGTGCATGACCGCCTTGGCGACCGCGGGGATCGACCGCTCCTCGTCCGCGGGCGTGATGAGGGCCTCGCGCACGGGGTGGACGAACTGGTTGTCCCACTGCGCGTGGATCGCCGCACCGCCGTCGCCGACCTGGGTGACCGCCGCGTCGTTGTGCAGGTCCTCGGCGATCACGACACGGCCGGGGAACTCGCTGCGCACCATCTCGGCGATCATCCGCATCATCGCCCAGCCCTCGGGGATGTCGCCGGAGAAGCCGTCCACGTGCCGCATGTAGGGCGTCATGTCGAGGCGGACGCCGTCCAGGTGGTAGTCACGCAGCCACATCCGGACGTTGTCGAGGATGAAGGAGCGGACCTCCTCGCGGCCGTAGTCGGGCCGGGTGTCGCCCCACGGGGTGCTGGAGCGGTGGTCCTGGTAGAAGTAGATCCCGCCCTTGCCGTTCTCGGACCAGCCGTCGAACTGCCAGGTCGCCAGGTCGCTGGGGCCGAAGTGGTTGTAGACCACGTCGACGATGACCGCGATCCCCCGCTTGTGCGCCTCCTTGACGAAGGTCTTGAGCCCATGCGGCCCGCCGTAGGTGCTCTCCACCGCGAAGATGTGCGCCGGGTTGTAGCCCCAGGAGTAGTCGCCGGCGAACTCCATCAGCGGCATCAGCTCGACGGCGTTGATGCCCAGCTGCTGGAGGTAGTCCAGCTTGCCGGTGAGGTCGTGCAGGTCGGCCGGGCCGCCGTCCTGCTTGTCCACGAAGCTGCCGATGTGGGTCTCGTAGATCACCAGCTCGTGCTGGGCGGGGGTGACGAACGCGTCGTCGCCCTCCCAGTCGAAGCGGGAGTGGTCGTAGACGCAGCCGTTGCCGACCGAGTTGGTCACCGCCTGGGCCCGGGGGTCGATGCGCATGAACCAGTCGTCGCCGTTGCGCAGGACGTACTTGTACTCCTGCCCGTGCTCGGCGCCCCGGACCTCGCCGTACCAGTGGCCGTTGCCCTCGTGCTGCAGCTGGTGCGCGCCGTCGTCCCACCCGTTGAAGTCGCCGACGACCTTGACCTCGGCGGCGTTCGGCGCCCAGACCCGGAAGGCGACGCCTCCGTCGAAGGGGATGGCACCCATGCCGGCAACGCTCACGTGAATCTCTCCTGGTGGTCGACACGATGAAAGGGGCGCGCCGCGCCCCTTGGCTACCCCATGGTAAACGGGTCGCCTCCCGATGCCTGGATGAGCGATCCTTGGGGTATGCCGTTCTCCGTCACCTCGCTCCCCGTGCCCGGCTCCCCCGACGCGGACCCCTCGGCCGACCTCCTCGACCTGGTGGAGGTCGAGCGGGCGCACCACCGCCGGCTCTACGGGCACGAGGACCTCGTGCACGACGCCCGCGCCGTCACGGTCGGGCTGCTGCGGCAGGAGCGGACGGCCCGCCACCGGCTGCTCGCCCGGGACGGGGCCGGGCGTGCCATCGGCTCGGTCCACCTGACGATGCCGCTGACCGACAACCAGCACCTGGCCTTCTTCTTCCCCAACTGGGACCCGACCAGCGGCAGCGACGAGGGGCAGGTCTACGACGCCCTGTGGGCGACCTCCGAGGAGATCCTGCGGGAGTCGGGCCGCACCAGCGTGCAGAGCTGGGCGATGCACCCCGCGCCCGACGACGCCGACGCAGCCGCAGGTCCAGACACGGTCACCTGGCTGTCCCCCGGCACGGGGACGGGGCGAGTGGCTGAGGACGACCGCGCCCGCTGGTTCACCTCGCGCGGGTTCGTGCTCGAGCAGGTCGAGCTCTACTCCGTCCTGGAGGTCGCGGAGGCGACGCTGCCGCCCGAGTCCGGGAGCACCGCATACCGGATCCGCTCCTGGGTCGGCGCCACCCCGCCCGAGCTGCTCGGGCCGATGGCGCGGCTCTACGGCCGGATGAGCGTGGACGCCCCGACCGGCGGGATCGACTACGGGGAGGAGCAGTGGGACGAGGCCGCGGTGGTCGAGGACGACGAGCGCGCCGCGGCGATGGGCACGGTGCGGCTGACCACGGTCGCCCTGGACGCCGAGGGCGCCCCGGTCGCCTACACGGTGATCGACCACCACCCCGACCAGCCGCGCAGCGCCGACCAGGACGACACCCTCGTGCACGGCGACCACCGCGGCCACGGCCTCGGTCTGGCCGTGAAGGCGGCCAACCTGGCGCTGCTGCGCGATCACCTGCCGCAGGTCGAGCGGGTGCACACCTGGAACGCCGCCGAGAACGCCCACATGCTCGCCATCAACGCGGCGCTGGGCTTCCGCGAGGCCGGCTCCCAGGGCGGCTGGCAGCTGCGCTTCTGATCGGTCTGACCAAAGATGAGACGACTCTCACCGTGATCTCACGGAGCCCTCACATCCAGTTGGTGAACTAGTCATCACAAAGGAAAGAGCACGTCAGCACCCACCGCGAGGAGCAGGACATGAAGAACTCGACCAAGTGGGCAGTGACCGGAGCGCTGGGTCTGGTCGCGCTGGGCGGCTTCGCTGCTCAGGCGGACCCGTTCACCCCGATATCGACCGACGGCGTCACCGTGACCAGCACGACCAACGCCCCGGCGAGCGCCACCTCGGCCCCGACCGCAGTCTCCGCGAAGTCGGCCGTCTCGGCCAAGAGCGCGAAGTCCGCCGCTACGGCCAAGAGCGCCACGTCTGCGAAGTCGGCCAAGAGCGCGAAGTCGGCCCCCTCGCCGAAGTCCGCGGCCAGCGCGGTCTCCGCCCAGTCCCCCGACTCGGCCGAGTCCGCCCCGTCCGCCGAGTCCGGCGACTGAGCGTCCGACCGCCGTCCAACCACCGACCCCCGGTGCCCCAGTGGCGCCGGGGGTCACCCTTTGATGGAGTGTCCTCATGACCGACGCCGTCCGGGTGATGACCGGGCCCCAGGCCGCCGACCTGCTGCAGACCGCGCTCACTGGACGGCCCGGGATGCAGATCCCGGGCTTCGCCGTCGCCGTACACGAGGTCCACGACCGCGTCGGTGCCGAGACCTCCGCGTCCTATCACGTCACCTACGGCGAGGGCGACCAGCGCGTCACCGAGTTCATCGTCGCCACCACGGCCGAGGTCGCAGGTCAGGCCAGCGTCCAGGTGGACGACCTCACGATCCAGGTATGGCGTCACCCGGCTGATCCACGCCTCCCCGGCCTGACCGGCGCCTGCACCCCGGAGGTCCTCGCCGGCTGGCTGCCGGGCGAGGGCGAGGACCAGACAGACGTACTGGTCTACCGCCCACTCCGTCGGGCCGTGCTGCGGACCCGGCGTGGGTCGCAGACCTACTTCACCAAGGTCGTCCGGCCGGACAAGGGCGAGCTGCTGACCCGCCGCCACGAGCTGCTCGACGGGCTGGGCCCGGCGGTGATCGCGGCGCCGGAGCCCGGCGTCCTCGTCACCGGCATGGTGCCCGGCGTCTCGCTGGCCGTGGCCCTGTCGGCCTGGCAGCGGGGCGAGTCGTCGGTCGAGCCCGAACCGGCCGATGCGCTGGCGCTCCTGGACCGGCTCCCGGCCGAGGTGGTCGACCTGCCCCGCCGCCCGTCGTGGACCGACCGCGTCGACTTCCACGGGCCCATGGCCGTCGCCGCCCTGCCCGACCACGAGGCCGAGATCCGCTCCCTTACCTCGCAAATCCAGGATCTCGCGAGGACGCTGCCCGTGGGCCCCGTCGTGCCGACGCACGGCGACTTCTACGAGGCCAACGTCTTCACCCAGGACGGTCGGCCCGACCGGATGATCGACGTCGACACCGTCGGCCCCGGTCTTCGTGAGGACGACCTGGCCTGCGCCATCGCCCACCTGGCGGTGCTGCCAGCCATGTCGCCCGGCCACTACCCGCGAGGGGCGGAGATCACCGACCGCTGGGCCACGGCCTTCGAGGGGACGGTGGAGCATCCCGGCGCCTTCCGGATCCGGGTGGCCGGCGTGCTGCTCAGCCTCGTGGGCGGCACGCCCCGCGAGACTGCCCTGACCCGCCTCGACCTGGCCCGTGCGTGGGCCTGGCGTGCTGCGGCATCGACCTGACGGACCACCCCGACGCCCTGCCCTCCGTCGACTCAGCACCGCAGACGTCACCCCGTCTCCCCCTTGCCCCCGCCTCCCCCCTGGCCCCGTCCCCTTGCCCCGCCCCCCGTGCCCCCGCCCCCCGTGCCCCCGCCCCCCGTGCCCCCGCCCCCCGTGCCCTACGGGTTTGCTTCCTGACAGCGAGCAAACCCGTAGGGGGACTCTGGCCCCGGTCGGCCACGATCTGAGACCTTCCCGACGGACGACTACGCTGCTGCGGTGACCGAGAGCCCACCCCGACGCGCACCCGCGCCCAGCTGGCTGGTCACCCTGGTCCTGGCCGGGCTGTCGATGATCGGCCCGTTCACCATCGACACCATCTTTCCCGGCTTCGCCTCGATGGGGGTGCAGTTCGGCGTCGACTCGACCGCGATGCAGCAGGTCACGACCGCCTACCTGATCCCCTTCGCGGTGATGAGCATCTTCCACGGGCCCATCTCCGACGCGGTCGGCCGGCGGCCGGTGCTCCTGGTGGGACTCGGCGGCTTCGTCCTGGCCAGCATCGCGTGCGCCCTCGCCCCGAGCCTGGGCTGGCTGCTGGCCGCCCGCGCCGGTCAGGGCTTCTTCGCGGGGGCGGCCACGATCGTCAGCCGGGCCATCGTCCGCGATCTCTACTCCGGCGCCGAGGCCCAGCGCATGATGAGCCAGATCATGGTGATCTTCTCGATCGCCCCGGCCATCGCGCCGGTCGTCGGCGGCTGGCTGCTGGCCCTGGGCCCGTGGCCGCTCATCTTCTGGTTCATCGCCGGCTACGGCGTGGTGGTCGCCGCGGCGACCCTGATGGCCCTGCCCGAGACCCTGCCCGCCGAGGACCGGCACCCCCTGCGGGTGGGCAGCGTCCTCGCCGGGCTGTGGCAGGTGGCCCGGTCCTGGCGCTTCCAGCGGCTGTCCCTGGCGATGGGACTCAGCTTCGCGTCCTACATGTTCTACGTGATGTCCGCCCCGATCGTCGTGGTCGACCTGCTGCACCTGGGCGAGCAGGACTTCTGGATCCTCTTCGTCCCCCTCATCGGCGGCATGGCCACCGGGTCGTTCCTCTCCGGGCGTCTGGCCGGGAAGGTGGACACCACCTGGCTGGTCGACCGGGCGATGGCCTTCCTGCTCCTAGCGGCCGCCGTCAACGTCACGCTGACCGCCGCGGTCACCCTCTGGGGTGCCCTCCCCCTGCTGCCCTGGTCGGTCGTGGGCCCCACCCTCCTTGGCCTGGCCCTGGGCGTCTTCTTCCCCGTGCTGCAGCTGGCCCTGCTCGACCAGTTCCCCCACCACCGTGGCGCCGCAGCCTCGATGTCGGCCTTCATCGTGCTCATGTTCAACGTCCTGCTCGCCGGCGTGGTCGCGCCCCTGGTCACCGCCTCGCTGCTCACCGCGGCCCTGGCCAGCGCCATCCTGTCCGTGCTCGGCGTCCTCTTCTGGGTCTGGCACCGCCGGGCCACCCGCCCCGCCGTCTGACGGGCCGCGAGCCACGCGGCGTCGTGCGTCACGGAGCCTCCTGCTCGGCCCGCAACTGATCGGGGGTTCCAAGCTGACCCAGGACTGCGAGGACGGCGGCGGTCGCGAGTGGCGCCAGGCCTGCTGCGATGAAGAGGCTGGAGGTGTTGAGGTGGCGGCTGAGGATTCCGGTAAGGGCGATGGACAAGGGCATGAAGGCTATGGAGATGAAGAAGTCGAGGCTGGCGACGCGGCCGAGCATCTCCAGGGGGACGTGCTCCTGCAGGACGGTGCCCCAGATGACCATCCCGACGCCGATCAGGGCGCCGTAGAAGAACAGTCCCGTGCCGATGGCCCAGGGGTTGGTGGTGACCGCAGGGATGGACAGGGGCAGGCAGCCGAGGGCCCAGGCGCCGACCATGGCTGACAGGAAGTGCGTCGGCGTTCGCCAGGACCCGGCGATCAGGGAGCCTGCCAGTCCACCGGCGCCGAGGGCCGCGAGGACGGCTCCGTAGAGTGCCGGGCCGTTGTGGTGCGAGGCACGCATGAGGGCGGGCAGGAGAACCTCCAGCGGCCCGGTGACGGCGAGACCCATGATGGCGGCGAACAGGACGCTGGAGCGGACCCAGCGGGTGCGTGCGACGTAGCCGAAGCCGTCGATCAGGTCCCTGACCGGCGAGATGGCCGAGCTACCTACTTCCGTCTCGGCCGGGCCGGGCGGGGGTAGCCGCAGCACGGCGACGAGCGCCATGCCCAGCGCGGCGGCGATGACATATCCGCCGGCGGCGGGCATGGTCGCGCCGATCACGGCTCCGACGACCGCAGGAGCCAGCGCCTGGCCGACCAGGGGACGGGTGGCGCCCTCCAGCCCGTTGACGGCCATCAGGTCCTCGGCCTTGACCAGCACTGGCACGAGGGCGGTGTAGGCGGGGAAGAAGAACGCGGTGGAGGCCCCGATGATGAAGGCCGACAGCCCGAGCATCCCGAAACTGATCGTGCCTGTGGTGGCGGTGGTTGAGGTCACGGTCGCCACGGTCAGGTTCAGGGCGAGCACGACCACCATGATCGATCTGTGCGGCAGCCGGTCGGCGACCACTCCAGCTGGCAGGGAGCCGACGAGGAGACCGATGCCGCTCCAGGCAACCACGCTGGCCAAGGTTGCTGGTGACGCTCCCAGGTCGAGAGCCTGCATGGCGAGGTAGAGGGCCCATGCTCCTTGGGCGAAGATCGCCAGCACCATGGCTGCGAAGAGGGAGCGGTAGGCAGGATGGTCAAGGGACGGAGCGGGTTCATGGCAGGTCCTTCGGGGAGAGACGAAGCTGGGGCCAGTGGCCCAGGTCGGTGAGCATCTGCCGGTCGTGCGTGGCCACGACCACGGCGCAGGAGGTGCGCAGGAGCTCGGTGGTGATGTCGTCGACGAGGCTGGAGGACAGGTGGTTGGTGGGCTCGTCCAGCAACAGCAGGTCCGGGTCCTCTGCCAGACACATGGCCAGATGCAGCCGCCGTTGCTGGCCCTGCGACATCCGCCCCACCGGGGTGCGGGCGGCGGAGGGTTCGAGCAGTCCGAGAGAGCCGAGCGAGGGAGCCTGGCCGCATCGGCCGATCCGTGCCAGGTGCGTCTCGTAGGCGACGTGTGCGGGACGATCGTGGTCCCAGTCGGGGATCTCCTGCGACAGCAGCGAGACCCGCGCCTTCGGTCCTACCCTCAGCTGTCCCGTGCTCGGGGCGAGTCGTTGGGCGAGAACCGCCAGCAACGTGGACTTCCCGGCGCCGTTCGGCCCCGTGATCATCAACCGGTCACCACCGCTCACGTCCAGGGAGACCGGCGTGGCCAGCCGTCCATCGACGGTGAGCCCGGAGGCGTTCAGGATTGCTAGACCGGCCCGGGTGGACGATGCGGGCCAGGACAGGCGCAGGGGGGGTGCAGGCACGCTGATCTCATGACGCTCCACGTCTTCGACCCGCCGGTTGAAGGTCTGGACCACGCCGGCAGCGCGCGTGGCCCGCTGATGCTTGCCTGTGCCCTTGTCCGGCCTCCAGCCGCCCTGCGACAGGCGGGAACGCGCCTCGGCCGCGGCGCGCTTCAGTTCTGCGTGCTGGGCACGTTGGGCGGCATGGTCCTGCTCCCACGCGAGCCGCTCCCGTAGCCGTCCTTCGACCCAGCCCTGGTAGCCGCCGGCGTAGATCCGGGGCAGCCCGTCCCGGGTCGGGTCGAGATCGATGAAGCTTGTGGCCACGTCGCGCAGGAGCGCCCGGTCGTGGCTGACCAGGGCCACCCCACCGGCATGTCCCTGCAGCTGCTGGGTCAGGAAGGACAGCCCCGCCGCATCCAGATGGTTGGTCGGCTCGTCCAGCAGGAGCAGATCAGGGGTCGATCCGAGCGCGACCGCCAGACGCACCCGGTAGCGCTGGCCCACCGACAACGTCGACAGGACCCGACCGCGGTCGCTGCAGGCGTTGAGACCGGCCAGGGCGATGTCGACCCGGCGCTCGGCGTCCCAGGCGTCCAGCGCAGTGGCTGCTTCCAGCGCGTCGGAATAGGCATCGGAGGCGTCCTGACCAGCCGCCAGTGCACCGCTCGCCGCGTCCAGGGCGGACAGCGCCGCCCTGGCCGGTGCGGTTGCCTCGGCGACCAGGTCACCGACCGTGCGACCACCCTCGATGACCATGTCCTGCTTGACCAGGGCCAGGGAGCCCAGACGGCTCACCACACCCGAGTCCGGCTTCAGGACGCCGGCCAGAACGTGCAGCAGGGTGGTCTTCCCCCGGCCGTTGTCTCCGACGATCGCCAGGCGTGACCCGACGGACACGGTGACGTCCACCTCGTTCAGGAGCGGTCGGTCCCCGAAGGTGATGTGGATCGATTCAGCGCGGATGTGCGCGGCGGCGCCGTGAGGCGCCCCGTCCCACACGCACGATGACAAAGGTTGTGAAGTTGGCATTGCGTGCTCTCAGCTCGTCATGGAGCCGGGCAGCACACACGAGCCGCCCGGCAGATGGCCAAGACGGCAGACGAGAGATCAGAAGGGGTCCCGCCGCCGTCAGCGGGCGGACCGCAGCTTCATCGAGGCAATGCCCACGTGCATGACACCCAGGCTACCGAACCGGGCGATCCCACTGCGAACGAATTAAATGCCCCCGGGCAGCCCCCCGGTCAGCCCACCCGGCGCGACCGCCGCAGCGACTCCGAGGTCCGGGCCATCAACCACCCCAGCGCCACCGCCGGCACGAGTGCCAGCAACGCCCCTGCCTCGAAACCGAGCACGTCGGTGCTGATCCCACGGCTCCGGTCCCAGGCCAGCAGCAAAGACGCGATCACCAGCGCCACGGCCGACGGCACGAGCAGCGCGGTCCACCACCGCGCCCACCCGCGCAGATGGGGCAGCACCAGCGCCGCCGCGAGCCCCGCCGGCACGCCGGCCACGAAACCCAGCAGCCCGCCCCACATGGCACCCACGAAGGTGCCCATCGCGAGCAGGCCGAGCGCGGCGGCCCCGGCACCGTCGACGACCACGGCGTCGATGACCACCCACAGCGCCAGCCCGACCCCGGTGACGATGCCCACGAGCGCGCCCCACCCGGTCCCGGCGGCCAGGTAGCGCCACTCGAACCACGGGTGCGACCTTCCCGCTCCGTCGTGCGGGACGGGGACGGCTCCCTCGGGGAGGTCAGCCGCCGGAGGGCTCGCGGAGCTCACCACGGTCGATCTCACCCTGCCGGTAGGCAGCCACCCCGGCGTGCAGCGCCGGCGACATCTCGACGCCGTCCTCGAAGGCCCGCAGGACCGCCCTGCGCATCCTCGGATCCCAGAACTTGCGGATGTGGGTGGCGATCTCCTCGCCCGCCGCGTCGCCGAAGTGGGTCAGGTGCCGCGCGATGTCCTCACCCATCCGCAGCTCGGCGGGCAGCTGCGAGCGCTCCTCTAGGTCGACCTCTTCCGGCGCCTGCGGGTCGGGCTGCTCGGCGGCGGTGAGGCTCATCGCGAGGCTCCCGCGGCCACGGCCGGGTCCATCGGCTCGTGTCCGTCGCTGACCTCGCCCGGCTCCGCGCCGACCTCACCCGCCTCGTGGGTATGCGGTCTCTCACCGGCGTTCGCCACGCCCACCTGGACGGCGGTCACCTTGTACTCCGGGCAGTTGGTCGCCCAGTCGGAGTTCTCCGTGGTGATGACGTTGGCGCCGGTCACCGGGTGGTGGAAGGTCGTGTAGACCACACCCGGTTGCATCCGCTGGGACACCAGCGCGGTCAGGGTCGTCTCCCCGACCCGGCTGGACAGCGCCACGCGGTCGCCGGAGCGGATGCCGCGCAGCTCGGCGTCGCTGGGGTGGATCTCCAGGACGTCCTCGGGGTGCCAGGTGGAGTTGGCGGTCCGGCGCGTCTGCGCGCCGACGTTGTACTGCGACAGGATCCGGCCGGTGGTCAGGATCAGCGGGAAGCGTCGCGTGGTGCGCTCGGTCGTGGGCACGAAGACCGTCGGGACGAGCTTGCCCAGCCCGCGCACGAAGCCGTCGACGTGCATCGTCGGCGTGCCCTGCGGGGCGGCCTCGTTGACCGGCCACTGCATCGAGCCCTCGGCGTCGAGCCGCGCGAAGGACACCCCGGCGAAGGTCGGGGTCGTCGCCGCGATCTCGTCCATGATCTGGGCCGGGCTGTCGTAGTGCATGGGGTAGCCCATCGCGGTCGCGATGTCGCACACCACCTGCCACTCGTCCTTGCCGACCAGCGACGGCATCACCGGACGCACCCGCCCGAGACGACGCTCGGCGTTGGTGAAGGTC
Organism: Ornithinimicrobium panacihumi; assembly: GCF_052073805.1. Taxonomy (NCBI): domain Bacteria; kingdom Bacillati; phylum Actinomycetota; class Actinomycetes; order Micrococcales; family Ornithinimicrobiaceae; genus Ornithinimicrobium; species Ornithinimicrobium panacihumi. The sequence goes on from NZ_JBQGWG010000004.1 coordinate 93,567, forward strand.
CCGTCCTTCTCCAGGAAGCTGCTGCCCGGCAGGAAGACGTGGGCGTAGCGGGCGGTCTCGTTGAGGAAGAGGTCCTGCACGACGACCAGGTCCATCGAGGTCAGCGCGGCCCGCACGTGGTTGAGGTTGGGGTCGGACTGGGCGATGTCCTCGCCGTGCACGAAGAGCCCCTTGAAGTTCCCGCCGATGGCGGAGTCGAACATGTTGGGGATGCGCAGACCGGGCTCGGGATCGAGGGTGACGTCCCACAGGTTCTCGTAGATCGCCCGCACCTCGGGGATGGAGATGTGCCGGTAGCCGGGCAGCTCGTGGGGGAAGGAGCCCATGTCGCAGGAGCCCTGGACGTTGTTCTGCCCGCGCAGCGGGTTGACGCCCACGCCCTTGCGACCGATGTTGCCGGTGAGCATGGCCAGGTTGGCCAGGCCCATCACCATGGTCGAGCCCTGGCTGTGCTCGGTCACGCCCAGGCCGTAGTAGATCGAGGCGTTGGGCGCCTCGGCGTAGAGCCGCGCCGCGGCCCGCATCTCCTCCGGGTCGACCCCGGTCACCGAAGCCGTGGCCTCGGGGCTGTTCTCCTCGAGGCGGATGAAGTCCAGATAGCCCTCGACGTCCTCGCAGCGCTGCGCCAGGAAGTCCTTGTCGAGCAGGCCCTCGGTGACGATGGTGTGCGCCATCGCGTTGACGAAGGCGACGTTGGAGCCGGGCAGGAGCGGCAGGTGGTGGGAGGCCTCGACGTGCGGCGAGCGCACCAGGTCGATCGCCCGGGGGTCGGCCACGATGATCTTGGCGCCCTGCCGCAGCCGCTGCTTCATCCGCGAGCCGAAGACCGGGTGGGCGTCGGTCGGGTTGGCCCCGACCAGGAGCATCACGTCGGTGTGGTCGACGGACTCGAAGTCCTGGGTGCCGGCCGAGGTGCCGAAGGTCTGGTTGAGGCCGTAGCCGGTGGGGCTGTGGCAGACCCGCGCGCAGGTGTCGACGTTGTTGTTGCCGAAGGCCGCGCGCACCATCTTCTGGACGACGTAGACCTCCTCGTTGGTGCACCGGCTGGAGGAGATGCCGCCGATCGCGCCGACGCCGTAGCGGTCCTGGATGGCACGGAAGCCCTCGGCGACCTTGGCGATGGCCTCCTCCCAGGAGACCGTGCGCCACTCGTCGTCGATGGAGTCGCGCACCATCGGGGACAGCTGGCGGTCGTCGTGCTTGGCATAGCCGTAGGCGAACCGGCCCTTGACGCAGGAGTGGCCCTCGTTGGCGCCGCCGGCCTTGAGCGGGACCATCCGCACGACCTCGGCCGAGCGCTGCCCGTCGGTCTCGACGTCCTTGACCTCGGCGCGGAAGGTGCAGCCCACGCCGCAGTAGGCGCAGGTCGTCTCCACCGACCGGGTCGGCATCCCCAGCTCGACCAGCGACTTCTCCTTGAGCGCGTCGGTCGGGCAGGCCTGGACGCAGGCGCCGCAGCTGACGCACTCGGAGCCCAGGAAGTCGGTCGGGCCGGCCACGATCCGCGACTCGAAGCCGCGGCCCTCGACGGTCAGGGCGAAGGTGCCCTGGATGTCGGCGCACGCCCGCACGCACCGCGAGCACACGATGCAGGCCTGCGGGTCGTAGTCGAAGTAGGGATTGGAGGTGTCCAGCGCCGCGCCGCCGTCGACGTGGTGGGCCAGGCCCTCCCGCGTCAGCTGCAGCACGTTGATGGGGTCCCCGCCCGCGGTGGTCGGGGTGGTGCCGTGCATCCCGGGTGCGCTCTCGTCCTCCACGGATCCGGTATGCGGCTTCTCGGGCAGTCCGTATCTCACCTCGGCCACGCCCGTCCTGCGCGCGAGGTCCTGCATCTGGCAGTTGCCGCGGGCGCAGCCCTCGCAGTCGGTGGGGTGGTCGGACAGGTAGAGCTCCATCACGCCGCGGCGCACCTTCTGGACCTCCTCGGTCCGGGTGCTGACCACCGCACCGTCGCTGCACGGGGTGGTGCAGGAGGCGGGCACGCCCTTGGCGCCCTCCACCTGGACCAGGCACAGCCGGCAGGAGCCGAAGGCCTTCATCGAGTCGGTCGCGCACAGGGCGGGGATGTCGATGCCGATCTCGCGGGCCGCCCGCAGCACCGAGGTGCCCTCGGGGACGGTGACCTCCTGGCCGTCGATGGTCAGCGTGACCGTCGTCTCGGAGGTGGAGGCGGGGGTGCCGAGGTCGGGCTCGGGGGCGTAGCCGTCGGGTCCGGCGGCTCCTGCTGGTCTGGTGGCCTCGATGGTCATCGCGAGCTCCTCTCGAAGTCCTCGGGGAAGTGTTCGAGCGCGCTGCGGACCGGCATCGGGGTCAGCCCGCCCATCGCGCACAGGGACCCCTTGACCATGGTGTCGCACAGGTCCTGCAGGGTGGCCAGGTGCACGGTGCGCTCCCCCGGCTCGGTGGTGGCGCAGAGCCGGTCGATGGTCTCGACGCCGCGGGTGGAGCCGATCCGGCAGGGCGTGCACTTGCCGCACGACTCGATCGAGCAGAACTCCATGGCGAAGCGGGCCATCCGGGCCGCGTCGAAGGTGTCGTCGAAGACGACGACGCCGCCGTGGCCGAGCATGCCGCCGGCCTCGGCGAGCTCCTCGTAGCCCATCTTCACGTCCAGGCGGTCCACGGGGAGGTACTGGCCGAGCGGGCCACCGCACTGGACGGCCCGGACGGGGGCGCCGGTCAGGGTGCCGCCGCCCCACTCCTCCACCAGCTCGCGGAGGGTGACGCCGAAGGGCAGCTCGACGAGCCCGCCCCGGCGGATGTTGCCGGCGAGCTGGAAGAGCTGGGTGCCGCGGGAGCGTCCGGTGCCCAGCGCCGCATACGCCTCGCCGCCGTCGGCCAGGATCATCGGCACGGCACCGAAGGTGACCATGTTGTTGACGATCGTCGGGGAGCCCCACAGGCCCTCCAGCGCCGGGATCGGGGGCTTGGCGCGGACCTCGCCGCGGCGGCCCTCGATCGACTCCAGCATCGAGGTCTCCTCGCCGCAGATGTAGGCACCGGCGCCGGTGCGCACCCACAGCCGGAAGGCGCGGCCGCTGCCGGCGACGTCGTCCCCGAGGTAGCCGTGCTCGCCCGCCACGGCGATCGCGTCCCGCAGGACCGCGATGACGTCGGGATACTCGCTGCGGCAGTAGATGTAGCCCTCGGTGGCCCCGACGGCCAGGCCAGCGATCGCCATGCCCTCGACCAGCGTGAACGGGTCGGCCTCGGCCAGGATCCGGTCGGCGAAGGTGCCGGAGTCGCCCTCGTCGAGGTTGCAGGCGACATACTTCTGCGGCGCCTGCGCCTGCAGGACGGTGCGCCACTTGATGCCGGTCGGGAAGCCCGCGCCGCCACGGCCGCGCAGGCCGGAGTCGATAACCTCCTGCACGACCTCGGCACCAGTGAGCTCCAGCGCCCGCCGCAGCCCGGCCCAGCCGCCCCCGGCCTCGTAGGCGGCGATGTCGGTGGGCTCGGCCCGGCCGATCCGGGCGCAGGTGATGCGCTGCTGACCGGTCAGCCACGGGTCCTCGTCGATGACGCCGATGCGGTCGCCCACCTCCGCCCCGTCGAGCAGCCCACCCTCGACCAGATCCTCGACCTGGTCCGCCGCGACGTTGGCGTAGCCGACTCGGCCGCGGTCGGTCTCGACCTCCACGAGCGGCTCGCGCCACAACATCCCGCGGCTCCCGTTGCGCCGGACGGTGACGCCGTCCACGGCGCCCAGCGCGGCCGCGACCTCGTCGGCCCCCATCGCGCGGGCCGAGCTGTCCTTGGGGACCCAGACGATCCTCATACCCACTCCTCCGTCGCCGCGAGCACCGACTCGGCGCTCTGCCGCCCGCGCAGCACCCCGTCGACCGCAACGCTCGGGCCGAGGGCGCAGTTGCCGAAGCAGAAGACCTCGCGCACCTCCACGTCGTCGCGCCCCGCGAGCGCGTCGGAGACCGAGCTGTGGAGCGCCTCGGCGCCGACCGACTGGCAGGCCTCGGCACGGCATACCTGGATCGTGTGCGCGGGCGGGGGCGTGCGGCGGAAGTCGTGGTAGAAGCTGACCACGCCGTGCACGTCGGCCACGGACAGGTTGAGCTCGTCGGCCAGCTCCCGGACGTCGTCCTCGGAGACCCAGCCGTGCTGCTCCTGCACGTCGTGCAGGATCTCGATCAGGGGCGAGCGCTCGTGCTCCCTCGCACGGGCGAGGGCACGCACCGAGCCTGCTCGGGCCTGCTGGGCAGTCTCGCTTCCTGGTCCCGTCTCGATCTGGCTCACTCGCGCAACCTCCTCGTGGACGCGTTCCGGCCAGCATAGGCGGTGGGACCCGCACCTGCGAGGGACGAAGGCAGTCTGTCCCGAGGCCCGCGGGCGGGCCACGACCTCACGTCGTAGGATGGTGGCTACGCCGAAGGGAAGGGTGGCCATGAGCGAGAAGAACCCCGTCACGATCCTGTCCGAGGAAGAGTGCTGGCGCCGGTTGGGGGAGCTGGAGTTCGGCCGGATGGCGTTCCACCTCGCCGACGAGGTGCACATCACGCCCATCAACTACGCGCTGGACGGCGGACGGATCGTCTTCCGCACCGCGGAGGGCTCCAAGCTGCTGGGCGTGGCGATGAACGAGGACGTCGCCTTCGAGATCGACGACGTCGACGAGGAGTCCGAGCGGGCCTGGAGCATCATCGTCCGCGGCCGGGCCACGATCCTCGAGGGCGAGGACGCCCGCAACGCCGACAACCTGCGGCTGCGCCCGTGGGTCGCGACCGAGAAGTTCAACGTCGTCGGGATCGAGGTGCGTGAGCTCTCCGGGCGGGAGTTCCACCTGTCGCGTCCGTGGCGTCGCATGCTGCCCCAGGAGGACTAGCTTCCCGGGGCGTCCTAGAGAGAAAGGTCTGCCATGAAGGCGATCGTCTACCACGGCCCAGGTCAGAAGTCGTGGGAGGAGGTGCCTGACCCGCAGATCCAGGATCCGAAGGACGCGATCGTCAAGGTCGAGACGACCACGATCTGCGGCACGGACCTGCACATCCTCAAGGGCGACGTGCCCGCCGTCGAGCCCGGGCGCGTCCTGGGCCACGAGGCCGTCGGCGTCGTGACCGAGGTCGGGCAGGACTGCACCAAGGTCAAGGTCGGTGACCGCGTCATCGTCTCCTGCGTCACCAAGTGCATGGAGTGCGACTACTGCAAGGAGGGCCTGACCTCCCACTGCGAGGCCGTGGGCGGCATCGGCTGGATCTTCGGCCACCTCATCGACGGCACCCAGGCCGAGTTCGTCCGCGTGCCCTACGCCGACAACGGCCTCATCCCGCTGCCCGAGGGCGTCACCCCCGAGCAGGGCGTCATGCTCTCCGACATCCTCCCGACCGGTTTCGAGATCGGCGTGCAGTACGGCGGCGTCAAGGAGGGCGACGTGGTCGCCGTCGTGGGCGTCGGCCCCGTCGGCCTGGCCGCCGTGATGACGGCCGCCTCCTCCGGCGCGAGCAAGGTCATCGCCGTGGACGGCAACAAGTTCCGCCTCGAGGAGGTGCGCAAGTTCGGCGCCACCGACACCATCGAGGCCGGCCCGGACACCGTCGAGCAGCTGCGCGCGCTGGGCCGCAAGGGCGCCGGCGTCGACGTGGCCATCGAGGCCGTCGGCATCCCCGCGACCTTCCAGACCTGCCTCGACGCGATCCGCCCGGGTGGGCGCGTGGCCAACGCGGGCGTGCACGGCACCTCGGTCGACTTCCCGATCGACCGGGAGTGGATCAACAACATCACCATCACCACCGGCCTGGTCAACGCCACCACCGCCCCCGACCTGCTCGAGGACATCAAGAGCGGCAAGATCGAGCCGGAGAAGTTCGTCACGCACCGGTTCACCTTCGACCAGTGGGACGAGGCCTACGACACCTTCTCCCGCGCGGCCGACGAGCACGCGCTGAAGGTCATCGTCACCAACGCGTGAGTCAGGCGGGCAGGACCGGGAGCTTTGGCAGCTTCCGGTCCTCCAGCCATGGGGTGAGGACGTCGGCGAGGTCGCGGCCGGCCACCTCCGCGCAGTGCTCGACGAACTGCGCGGTGGTCACGCTGCGGCCCCGCTGCGTCTTCACCCAGGTGCGCAAGATCTCGAAGAAGAGCTCATCGCCCACCTCGACGCGCAGGGCGTGCAGGGTCAGGGCCCCGCGCTTGTAGACCCAGTCGTCGAACATGTTGGCCACCCCGGGATCGGCCAGCGGGGCGGGCTGGTCCTCCTCGGCGAGGACCGCGTGGTGGTGGGCCGCCCGCTCCTGCGTGGTGAGATCGCCGCACTCCTGCGACCACAGCCACTCGGCGTAGCAGGCGAAGCCCTCGTGCAGCCAGATGTGCCGCCACTGCTCGCCGGTCACCGCGTTGCCGAACCACTGGTGGGACAGCTCGTGCGCCACCAGCCGGACGGCGTCCCAGTCGGCCGAGGCGAAGTTGCGCCCGAAGGTCGACAGCGAGGCCGACTCCAGCGGGATCTCCAGGTCGTCGTCGGTGATGACGGCGGTGTAGGAGGCGAACGGATAGGTCCCGAAGACCTTCACGAAGAAGTCCATCATCTCCGGCTGCCGCCCGAAGGAGGCCGCGAAGCCGCCGTTCCTCTTCAGGTCGGCGGGGGCGACCACCCGGATCGGGACCGAGGACTTCTGCGTGATCACCTCGTAGCGCCCGATCTGGAGGGTGGCCAGGTAGGCCGGGATCGGCTCCTCCTGGCGGAAGACCCAGCTGCGGGTGGCGCCCCGTCGCCGGTCCGAGACCGGCTCGCCGCTGAACTCCACGTGGTAGTCCGCGGCCGTGGTCAGCCTGACCTCGTAGGTCGAGCGCGACGAGGGCCGGTCGTTGCAGGGGAACCATGAGGGCGCACCGTGCGGCTGCGAGGCGACGATGACGCCGTCCTCCAGCTCCTCCCAGCCGGCTGCGTCCAGGCCGCGCTTGCGCAGCGGCTTCGGGTTGCCGACGTAGGCGACCTTGACCTCGACCTCCTCGCCGGCTGCGACCTGCTGCGGCAGCGTGATGACGAGCTTGTTGTCGCTGACCTTGAACTTCTTGGCCGGCCGGCCCGCGACGAAGATCTTCAGCGGCTTCAGGGCCAGGTCCAGCCGCAGGTCGGTCAGGTCCTCGAGGGCGCGGCACCTCAGCACCGCCTCGCCCTCGAGCCTGTTGCTGGGCACCGAGTAGGTCAGCGTGAGGTCGTGGTGGAGCACGTCGAAGCTGAGGTCGCCGTGCCCGAGGACATAGGGGTCCGCGCCTCGTCGTCCACTCATCCGCGGGCCTCCTTCTCCTCCGGTATGCGGTCGCTCGCCTCGTCCTCGTCCTCGTCCCACGGCCCGATCGGGTTGCCGATCCACCGGGTCTGGGGTGGGACCGCCTCCCCGCGCATGACCAGGGAGACAGGTCCGACGGTACTGTTCCGCCCGATCATCGCCGCAGGGAGGAGGACGCTGTTGGGGCCGAGGGTCGCCCCGGTCTTGAGGATGACCTTGTCCATCGACAGCACCCGGTCGTGGAAGAGATGGGTCTGCACGACGCAGCCGTGGTTGACGGTCGATCCGGCCCGCAGCTCGACCAGGTCGGTCTCGGGCAGCCAGTAGGAGTCGCACCACACGCCCTTGCCGATGGTGGCGCCGAGCATCCGCAGCCAGACGTTGAGCAGGACCGTGCCCTGGGTGATCGAGGCGAACCACGGGGCGGCGAGCACCTCGGTGAAGGTGTCGGCCAGCTCGTTGCGCCAGACGAAGCCGGACCACAGCGGGTGGTCACCGACCTCGTGCCGGCCCACGATGACCCACTTGGCCGCCCAGGCGACCAGGGCCGCCACGATGCTGGCCGCGGCCATCACCAGGCCGCCGAGGACGAAGGTCCCGGGCACGCTCCAGCGCAGCAGGAGCAGCAGGGAGGTCGCCACCCCGAGGTGGAGCAGGACCAGGACGAGCATCGGCACCAGACGGCCGGTCTCGATGATGCCGCGGTAGATCTGGAGACGCGTCGGCGGGTCGTAGGTGCGGCTCGAGTCCGCCTCGCTGGCTGCGCGGCGCAGCTTGGTGGGCGGGGAGCCCATCCACGAGCTGCCCGCCTTGACCTGGCGGCGGCGCGGCGCGGCGGACAGCACGGCGACCAGGGACTCCCGCGGCACCTTGCGCCCGGCCGAGACCATCCCGGAGTTGCCGACGAAGGCGCGCTTGCCGACCTTGACCCGCTCGACGCGCAGCCAGCCGCGGGACAGCTCGTAGCAGCCCAGCAGGGTGTCGTCGGCCAGGAAGGCGTGGTCGTTGACGTGCGCGAGCCTGGGCAGCAGGAGCACGGTGGAGGCCTCCACTCCCTTGCCGACGCGGGCTCCGAGGAGCCGCAGCCACAGCGGGGTGATGGCCCCGGAGTACATCGGGAAGAGCCAGGTCCGGGCCTCGTCCAGCACCCGGAAGGTCGTCCAGACGGCCAGCCCGCGCAGCGACCGGGTGGGCTGGTGCCCCGGTCGGACGACCAGGGCGCACAGGCGGACCAGGAGCAGGACGAGGAGGACGAGCACCGCATACCCGACCAGGGCCGCGAGCGGCACCCAGACCCAACCGGCACGGGCCGCCTCGGTGAGGGATGAGGTCCCGCCCACCGCGCGGAGCATGACGGCACCGCCGGCGAGCGTGGCCAGGACGGGCAGGCCGGAGACGACGTGCGCGGCCAGGGCGTAGCCCCACCACCAGTGGCGGCCCCGCGGCGGCGTCTCGTCGGTCCAGGCACCGCGGGCGTGGGCGGAGCTGCGCTCGGCGGGCGAGCCGGACCAGTACTCCCCCGCCGGGATCCGACCCAGGACGAGGGAGCCGGGCGCGACCTCCGCACCGCGACCGACGTCGGCACCCGGGCCGAGCATGCTGCGGGCGCCGATCCGGGCCTGGGCGCCGATGATGATCTCGCCGACGTGGAGCTGGTCGCCGTCGATCCAGTAGCCGCCGAGGTCGACCTCCGGCTCGACCGCGGCCTCGCGGCCGACGCTGAGGAAGCCGGTAACGGGCGGGAGGGCGTGGAGGTCGACGTCGGGGGCGATGTCGGCACCGAGGGCGCGGGCGTAGCGCTGCAGCCAGGGAGCGCTGGCCGTCGAGACGGCGGCCAGCTCGTCCTGGATCCGGTTGGCCAGCCAGAGGCGCAGGTGCACCTTGCCGCCGCGGGGCCACACGCCGGGACGCACCCCGCGCAGGGCGAGCCTGATCAGGAGGGCGGACAGGCCGAGACGGACCGGCGCCAGCAGGAAGAGGGTGGCGACGAGCAGCGTCACCGTCCACGGGAAGGTCGGCGCCCACGTGATGTCGAACCACTCGTGGGCCGCGGTGCTGGCGATCATCAGCCAGGCGATCCACCGGCCCGCGGCGAGGGTGCGCAGCGGGATGAGCGCCAGGAGCTGGCCGAGCTGGGTCTTGGGCCGGATCGGCCGGACCATCCGGTCGGAGCGGGCCGGGCCGGGGCCGAGGTCCTCCAGCGCGGTCGCGAGAGTGCCGACGCGGGAGTGCTGGTAGAGATCGCCGACGGCGACCTCCGGGTAGCGCTCGCGCAGCCGGCCGACCACCTGGGCCGCGGTGAGCGAGCCTCCCCCGAGGTCGAAGAAGTCGTCCTTGGGCGAGGTGATGTCGGCGCCGAGGACCTCGCCCCAGATCTGCCCGATCCAGGTCTCCAGCGGGCTCAGGTCGCTGGAGGCACCGGCCCTGCGGGTCTTGGGCAGCGGCCAGGGCAGGGCGTCGCGGTCGATCTTGCCCGAGGTCCGGGTGGGGAGGGTGTCGACGACCGCGAGTCGTGGCACCAGGGCCGCCGGCATCCGCTCACGCAGCAGGGCCAGCGCCGCGTCGGCGTCGTAGCCCTCGTCCACCGCCAGGTAGCCGACGAGCAGCTGGTTGCCCGAGCCGGTCCTGCGGACCGCCGCGGCGGCACCGGCGACGCCGGGCAGCCGGAGGAGCTGCTCGTCGACCTCGCCCAGCTCGATGCGGCGCCCGCCCAGCTTGATCTGGTCGTCGGCGCGGCCGCCGAAGAGCAGGCCGACGGGGTCGTTGACGACGATGTCGCCGGAGCGGTAGGCGCGCTCCCAGCCCAGGGTGGGCATGGGGGCATACATCTGGGCGTCCTTGTCGGCGTCCAGATAGCGGGCCAGGCCCACGCCGCCGATGATCAGCTGGCCGGAGGCACCCTCGGGCACCGGGTTGCCCTGCTCGTCGACGACCGCGAGGTCCCAGCCCTCCAGGGGCAGACCGATGCGGACGGGGCCGACGCCGTCCATGATCGCGGCGCAGGCCACGACGGTGGCCTCGGTCGGGCCGTAGGTGTTCCACACCTCGCGCCCGGGTGCCTGGAGCCGCGCGGCGAGGTCGGGCGGGCAGGCCTCGCCGCCCAGGATCAGCAGCCGCACCTTCTCCAGGGACGCCGCTGGCCACAGGGCGACCAGGGTCGGGACGGTGGAGACGATGGTGATGTCGTTGGCCACCAACCACGGCCCGACGTCCACGCCGGAGCGGACCAGCGAGCGGGGGGCGGGCACGAGGGCGGCGCCGTGCGCCCAGGCCAGCCACATCTCCTCGCAGCTGGCGTCGAAGGCCACCGACAGCCCGGCCATGACGCGGTCGCCGGGACCGATCGGCTCGACCCCGGGGCCCTGGAGGAAGATCCGCGATTCGGCGTCGACGAAGGCGGCAGCGTTGCGGTGGGTGACGGCCACGCCCTTGGGCGTGCCGGTGGAGCCGGAGGTGAAGATGACCCACGCGTCGTCCTCGGTGGTGGGCTCCTCCCCCGGCACCCCGGTCGGCGTGCCCTCGCGGGCGGTGATGGCCAGGTCGTTGCCGATGACGGCGGCCACCGCGGCTTCCCCGAAGACAACGGCGGCGCGCTCGTCGGGGTCGTCGGCGTCCACCGGGACGTAGGCGGCGCCGGCCAGCAGGGCCCCCATGATCGCGACGTAGAGATCGGTCGTGCCCGACCGCACCCGCACACCGACCTTGGCACCCCTGCCGATGCCGAGGGTGGCCAGGTGGTCGGCGACCTCCTGGGCGGCGGCCTCGAACTCGGCGTAGGTCAGCGTCTGCAGGCCGCTGTCGACGGCGATGGCGTCCGGGGCGTCGGCCACGGTGGCGCGGAAGACGTCGACGAGGGTCCGTGGGGCGGGTGCGCGATCACCCGCCAGCAGCGAGTCGGGAACGGGATGCTCAGGCTCGGTCACGGGGCAAGTGTGCCCCACCCCGGTGAACCCCGGGGGCCGGATCTCAGGCGGCCGGGTCGGCCGCACCGACCGCGGACACTCCCGCCGACCAGGTCGCGTAGCCGCCGTCGAGGTTGCGCACGTCGCGCCCGTGCTGCGCCAGGATCCGGGCGGCCGTGTGGCCGCGCACCCCGACCGCGCAGTGCACGACCAGCGGACCCTCGGGCAGCTCGGCCAGCCGGTCGCGCAGCTCGTCCAGCGGCAGGAGCACCGAGCCGGGGATCGCGCCCCGGGCGTGCTCGCCGGGGCTGCGGACGTCGACCACGGTCGCACCCTCCGCCACCGCTTCGGCCAGCTCGTGCCACTGGATGCTGCGGCTGGTCCCGCGGCGCAGGTTGTCGTCGACGACGATGCCGCCACCGGGGCCGGTGGCCAGCCCGGCGTCGGTGGCCAGGGCGGACTCGGGGCGCACGCCGATCGCGAGCACGACGAGGTCGGCGGGCACGACGGTCCCCGCGGAGGTGGTGACCTCATCCGCCCCGATCGAGGCCACCTGCTCCCCCAGCAGCACCCGCACGCCGGCCTCGCGCAGCGCCCCGTGGACGACCTCGGCCAGCTCGGGGTCCAGCGGCGCCATCACCTGGTCGGCCGCCTCGACGAGGGTGACCGAGAGTCCGCGGTGGAGGAGATTCTCGGCCATCTCCACCCCGATGAACCCGCCCCCGACCACGACCGCCGTCCGCGCCCCGGCCGTGGCGGCCACGAGCTCGTCGGTGTCCTCGATGTCGCGCAGGCTCAGCGCACACTCGACCCCGGGCAGCGGGGGCCGGACCGGCCGGGCGCCGGGAGAGAGGACGAGCGCCTCATACCCCAGCTCGAAGTTCTCGCCGGAGGCGAGGTCGACGCCCCGCACGACCTTCGCCTCCCGGTCGATGCTGCGGACCTCGTGCCGCACGCGCACGTCCAGCCCGAAGCGGGCGCCGAGCGAGGCGGGGGTCTGCAGGAGCAGGTCGGAGCGCTCGGTGATCACGCCGCCGACGTGATAGGCAGGCCGCAGTTGGCGAAGGAGACGTGCCCGCTGCGCTCGAGCACGACGATCTGGGCGTGCTCGTCGAGCCGACGCAGGCGGGTCGCGGCGGACATGCCGCCGGCGACCCCGCCGATGACGACGACGCGGCGGGAGGAGGTGGAGGGGGCCGGGAGAGGGGACATGACCCACATCATACCCCGGGGGGTATGCGGCTCTGCTCCCCGGTGGTGCGGCGCGGGCCTCTCCCGGCCCCGCCCGGTCAGTCGCCCCCGCCCTGCAGACCCTGGGTGATGAGGTCCATCACCGAGGAGTCGGCCAGCGTGGTCACGTCGCCGACGGTGCGGTTCTCCGCGACGTCCTTGAGGAGGCGGCGCATGATCTTGCCCGAGCGGGTCTTGGGCAGCTCGGGGACGATCATGATCTGGCGCGGCTTGGCGATCGGGCCGATCTCCTTGGCCACGTGGTTGCGCAGCTCGGCGACCAGGTCCTGGCCCTCGCCCTCCTCGTCGGCCTCCTGGACGGCGTCCTCACGCAGGATGACGAACGCGCAGATGGCCTGACCGGTGGTATCGTCGGCGGCACCGACGACGGCGGCCTCGGCGACCTTGGGGTGGGAGACCAGCGCCGACTCGATCTCGGAGGTCGACATGCGGTGGCCGGAGACGTTCATGACGTCGTCGACGCGGCCGACGACCCAGATGTTGCCGTCCTCGTCCAGCTTGGCGCCGTCACCGGCGAAGTAGACGCCGTCGAAACGGCTCCAGTAGGTGTCCTTGTAGCGCTGCGGGTCGCCCCAGATACCACGCAGCATCGAGGGCCAGGGCTCGGTGAGCACCAGGTAGCCGCCGGAGTCGTTGCCGACCGGCTCGCCCATGTCGTCGACGACCTGGGCGCTGATGCCCGGGATGGGGCGCATGGCCGACCCGGGGCGGGCAGCGGTGACGCCGGGCAGCGGGCTGATCATGATCGCACCGGTCTCGGTCTGCCACCAGGTGTCCACGATCGGGGCGCTGTCGCCGCCGATGTTCTCGCGGTACCACATCCACGCCTCGGGGTTGATCGGCTCACCGACCGAGCCCAGGACGCGCAGGCTGGACAGGTCGAACTTCTCGGGGATGTCCGAGCCCCACTTCATGAAGGTCCGGATCGCGGTCGGCGCGGTGTAGAGCACGGTGACCTTGAGGTCCTGGACGATCTCCCAGAAGCGGCCCTGGTGCGGGGTGTCGGGGGTGCCTTCGTACATCACCTGCGTCGCGCCGAGGGTCATCGGCCCGTAGACGATGTAGGAGTGGCCGGTGACCCAGCCGATGTCGGCGGTGCACCAGTAGACGTCGGAGTCGGGGTGGACGTCGTGGACCACGTGGTTGGTGAAGGCGGTCTGGACCAGGTAGCCGCCGGTGGTGTGCATGATGCCCTTGGGCTTCCCCGTCGTGCCCGAGGTGTAGAGGATGAAGAGCGGGTGCTCGGCGTCGAAGGCCTCCGCCTCGTGGGTGTCGGCGGCCTGCCCGACGGCGTCGTGCCACCAGACGTCACGACCCTCGGTCCAGTCGACGTCCTGGCCGGTGCGCTGCACGACGAGGACGTGCTCGACGGGATTGTCGTCGTGGTTGAGCGCGGCGTCGACGGCCGGCTTGAGCGCGGAGGGCTTGCCGCGGCGGTAGCCGCCGTCGGAGGTGATGACCACCTTGGACCCGGCGTCGTCGATGCGGCTGTGCAGCGCCTCGGCGGAGAAGCCGCCGAAGACGACCGAGTGCGGGGCGCCGAGGCGGGCGCAGGCGAGCATCGCGATCGCGGCCTCGGGGATCATCGGCAGGTAGATGGCGACGGTGTCGCCCTTGCCCACGCCCAGGTCGGCCAGGGCGTTGGCGGCCTTCTGCACCTCCTGGTGCAGCTCGGCATAGGTGATGTCGCGGGTGTCACCCTCGGGCTCACCCACCCAGTGGATGGCCACGCGGTCGCCGTTGCCGGCCTCCACGTGCCGGTCGACGGCGTTGACGCAGGCGTTGAGCGTGCCGCCGACGAACCACTTGGCGAAGGGCGCGTCGGACCAGTCCAGGACCTCGCTGAAGTCCTGCTCCCACTGGACGTAGCGGCGGGCCTGGTCGGCCCAGAAGCCGAGCCGGTCGGCCTCGGCCTGCTCGAAGAGCTCGGCCTGCCCGTTGGCCTGGGCGGTGAACTCCGCCGAGGGCGGGAAGGTGCGCTGCTCGTGCAGCAGGGTGGACAGGCCCTCGGTGGGTGCCGGGTCGGACATCGGTGTCTCCTTGCCTTCGGTCTTCGAGGTTGGTCAGCTCGTGGTCGTGAGGCTGTGTGGCTACGTGCTTGCGAGTATGCCGTGCCCCGGGGCGGACGTCCTGCCCGCCCCGGGGCACGGGATGGTGATCGTCGGGATCAGTGGTCGACGGCCTCGGCAACGCCGTGGCCGGTGAGCGAGCGGACCTCGACCTCGGCCCACTTCTGCTCGTTGCGCTCCGGGCTGGTCACCGTGCCCAGCCAGCCGAGGAAGAAGCCCAGCGGGATGGAGATGATGCCCGGGTTGGCGAGCGGGAAGATGGCGAAGTCGATGTCCGGGTTGGTGATCATCGAGGTCGGCGAGCCGGAGACCACCGGGGAGAAGGCGATGAGCAGCAGCGAGCTGGCCAGACCGCCGTAGATGCTCCACAGGGCGCCGCGGGTGTTGAAGCGGCTCCAGAACAGGCTGTAGAGGATCGTGGGCAGGTTGGCGCTGGCCGCGACCGCGAACGCCAGGGCGACGAGGAAGGCGATGTTCTGGCCGTAGGCCAGGATGCCGCCGAGGATGGCCACGACGCCGATGCCGATGGCGGCCCAGCGGGCGACCTTGACCTCCTCCTCCGGGGTGGCCTTGCCGTCCTTGAAGACGTAGTTGTAGAGGTCGTGGGCGAAGGTCGCCGAGCTGGCGATCGTCAGGCCCGCGACCACCGCCAGGATGGTGGCGAAGGCGATGCCGGAGATGATGCCCAGCAGGACCGATCCGCCCAGCTCGTAGGCCAGCAGCGGGGCGGCCGAGTTGGCACCACCGGGGGCTGACGTGATGGTCTCGGGGCCGACCAGGGCGGCGGCGCCGTATCCGACGACCAGGGTCAGCAGGTAGAAGCCGCCGATGAGCCAGATGGCCCACTCGACCGACTTGCGGGCCTGCTGGGAGGTCGGGACGGTGTAGAAGCGGATGAGCACGTGCGGCAGGCCGGCCGTGCCCAGGACCAGGGCCATCGACAGGGAGATGAAGTCGATCTTGGTGGTGCCCGACAGGCCGTACTTCAGGCCGGGCTCGAGCAGCTTCTCGCCGGCCTCGGGGCTGGCGCTGACCGCGGCGTTGAGGACGCCGGAGAGGTTGAAGCCGTACTTGCCCAGCACCCAGACGGTGATGATCGCGGTCGCGCCGATGAGGAGCACGGCCTTGATCATCTGCACCCAGGTGGTGCCCTTCATCCCGCCGATCATGACGTAGGCGATCATCACGGCACCGACGATGCCGATGACCAGATACTGCGCCCACTGGGAGTTCAGACCGAGCAGCAGGGCCACGAGGCCACCGGCGCCGGCCATCTGGGCCAGCAGGTAGAAGAAGGACACGGCCAGCGAGCTCGTCGCGGCGGCGATGCGGACCGGACGCTGCTTGAGGCGGTAGGACAGCACGTCGGCCAGGGTGAAGCGGCCGGTGTTGCGCATCAGCTCGGCGGTGAGCAGCAGCGCGACCAGCCAGGCCACGAGGAAGCCGATCGAGTAGAGGAAGCCGTCATAGCCCTGCAGGGCGATCGCGCCGGCGATCCCGAGGAAGGAGGCCGCCGAGAGGTAGTCGCCGGCGATGGCCAGGCCGTTCTGCCGGCCGGAGAAGGCCGCGCCGCCGGTGTAGTACTGCGCGGCGGTCTTCTTGCCGCCGGCGACCTTGATGACCACGGTCAGGGTGGCGATGACGAAGGCGGCGAAGACGGCGATGTTCAGGGTCGGGCTGCCGACCTGGACGTCGGCCGCCGCGGCGAGGGGCTGGAAGGTGGAGAGGTTCATCGGTTGAGTCCTTCCTGGCCGAGCTGCTCCATCCGCTGGCCGAGGGCCTCGGCGCGGGGGTCGAACTCACGGTTGGCCCAGCGGGCGTAGATGAAGGTGATGGCGAAGGTGGTGACGAACTGCAGCAGCCCGAAGATCAGGCCGATGTTGATCGAGCCGGCCACCTTCTGCGACATGAAGCCGGGGGCGAAGATCGCCGCGAAGACGTAGAGGAAGTACCACGCCAGGAAGAAGGCCGTCATCGGGAAGACGAACTTGCGGAAGCGGTTGCGCAGGTCCTGGAACTCGTCGGTCTGCTGCAGCCGGATGTAGGGGTCGACGTCGACCGGAGAGTCGGGCGCCCCGTGGTGGGGTGTTGTTGACACGGTGGGTCCTCCACGGTGGTCGGGACCAGGCCTCCTCGCCCGATCTGTGCTCCCCACCCTGCAAGCCGGGTATGCGGTCTCGGAAGTCCTCGATCCCCGCGCCTCGGTCGGCGGTTGCCTCGAGCGGTCAACGGTCGGTGAGGGACGACGAACGGCGAACGGTCGGGCCGGAGTCGATTACATGCCGGCCACTCCGACGACCGGCGTCGCCGCGGACGGCGGCCCTAGCGTTGCTGGGTGACCTCTTCCGGCGTGTGCAGGCGCACGAGGGTGCGGCCCGCCCCGGCAGGGACCCCGTGCGGCGTGGCCAGCGAGACGCCGACGGCCGCGGCGAAGGCGGCCGGGATGGTCCAGGCGGCGGGGTGGGTCAGCAGCGCGCCGGTCCAGCCGGTCGAGGTGTTCCGGGTCAGGCTGACCACCATCGACCCGATGGCCAGCACCGCACCGGTCACCAGGCCGGCGGCGGCGCCCTGGACGGACAGCCGGCGCCACCAGACCCCGAGCGCCAGCAGGGGGAAGAAGGTGGAGGCGGCGATGACGAAGGCCAGGGTGACGAAGGAGGCGAGCGGGACCTCGGGGAAGACCTGGGAGACCGCGTAGGGCACCAGGACCGACCCGGCGGCCGCGATCCGGAAGCCCGTCACCTCCGGCTGGTCGCCTCCCGTCAGGCGCCCCGCGATCGGCCGGATGACGTCCTGGTTGACCACGCCCGTGACCGCGAACGCCAGCCCCGAGGAGGTCGACACGAACGCGGCGAACGCCCCTCCCACGAGGGCTGCGGTGAGCACCTCGGCGGGCAGGCCGGGGACGACCTCGGCGGGCAGGCGCAGCACGACCGTGTCGTGGCGGACCCCCGCCTCCAGCGTCGGCAGGTAGACCCGGCCCAGCACCCCGTAGACCACCGTGACCGCGTAGAAGATCCCTAGCAGCGCCAGCACCCGGACCGTGGTCCGCCGCGCCGCCGAGCCATCGGGGTTGGTGTAGTAGCGCACCACCACGTGCGGCAGGCCCGTGGTCCCCAGCGACAGGGCCAGGATCAGCGAGAAGGTGCGGTAGAGGTAGTGCTCGTCGGGGTCCCGCCCGGTGAACGGCAGCGTCCAGGAGTCCGGCACCTGCGGGCCGGCGCCGTGGGTCGACCACCACACCGCCAGGACGATCCCGGCGGGCACGGCGAGGGCGGTGAGCTTGAGCCAGTACTGGACGGCCTGCACCAAGGTGATCGACCGCATACCCCCGGCCGCGACGGAGAGCACCACGACCACGAGGACCACGAGGGAGCCCAGCCACAGCGGGGCGCCGGTCACCAGGCGGAGGGTGAAACCGGCGCCGTGGAACTGCGGGATGAGATAGAGCCAGCCGATGAACACGACCAGGAGCGAGCAGAGGTGCCGCACGCCCCGCGACTCCAGCCGCGCCTCGGCGAAGTCGGGCAGCGTGTAGGCGCCCGACCTCCGCAGCGGGGCGGCGACCAGGACCAGCAGGACGAGATAGCCGACGGTGTAGCCGATCGGGTACCACAACGCGTCGACGCCCTGGTCGTAGATGAGCCCGGCGACGCCGAGGAAGCTGGCGGCCGACAGATACTCCCCGCCGATCGCGGCGGCGTTGCGGGCCGGGGAGACGGCGCGGCCGGCGACGTAGAAGTCGCTGGTCCGTCGCGACAGGCGCAGCACGAAGAGGCTCAGCCAGAGCGTGACCGCGCAGACCACCACCACGGCCAGGGTGGACAGGAGACCGGTGGTGTCCACTCAGCGCTCCCGGGCCACGACGTCGGCGAAACGTCGCTCGAGCCGGCCGGAGCGGCGGACGTACCAGGCGGCCAACCCGACCAGGACGGGATAGACGAGCAGGCCCAGGACCAGCCACGGGAATGACAGCCCGTCCAGGCCCACGGTGCGGGTCGCGGGGACGAGGGCGAAGAGGAGCGGCAGGCCGAGGAGGAGTGCCGCGGCCAGGGCGAGGACGACGAGGGTCAGCCGCAGCTGGGCACGCATCAGCCCGTGCAGGTAGAGCTCGCCCACGCCGGTCTGCTCGACCAGCGAGGTGGCCATCGGGCGACGCCGCGCGGTGGTCGCCCCGCGCCGTGAGGAGGTGACCCGGACCCGGTGGGTATGCGGTGTGGAGGGTTGCGTCATCGCTGGGTGCCCAGGACCCGCTCGCGGACCTCGCGGGCGTGCCGGCGGGCGACCACCAGATCGGGGCCGTCCGGCGCCAGGTGCAGGCTCAGCTTGCCCTGGCTCTGCCGCACCTCGGCCACGTGCGCGAGGGAGACGAGCGTGGAGCGGTGGATGCGCACGAAGCCCGCGTCGGCCCACCGCTGCTCCAGGGTGGTCAGCGGGGTCCGCAGCAGGTGGGAGCCGGTGGCGGTGAAGAGCCGGACGTAGTCGCCCTGGGCCTGGACGTAGCGGACCGCCGAGCGCTGGACGAAGCGCGTCACGCCACCCAGCTCGACCGCGATCCGCTCGTCGGCGGCGGGTGTCTCGTCGGCGGCGGGAGGGTCGCTGGGGGCAGCGGGCGAGGCTGCGGCGGGAGCCACCTCGGCCCCGGCCACCCGGTCGGCCACCCGGTCGACCGCCCCGACCACCCGGTCGACCGCCTGGCCCAGCCGCGTCGGCGACACCGGCTTCATCACGTAGTCGACGGCCTGCACCGCGAAGGCGTCGACCGCGTGCTCCTCGTGGGCGGTGACGAAGACGATCTGGGGGCGGCGGGCGAAGCGCGCGATGACGCGCGCGAGCTCCATACCGTCCAGACCCGGCATGGAGATGTCGGAGAAGACGACGTCCACGTCCTGGGCCTCCAGGGCACGCAGCGCGTCCGTGCCCGAGGACGCGGGCACGACCTGCTCGAACCTGCCGTCCTGCTCCAGCAGCCAGGTGAGCTCGGAGAGGGCGGGCGGTTCGTCGTCGACGACGAGGGCGCGCATGACTCCCATCGTAGGTGGGTCGAGGCCGGCCGCGCCGGGGGCCGCCCGGCACTCAGGCATGAACCCCGGGCGCGAACTTCGGCACCCGGAAGCTCACCTTGGTGCCCAGCCCCGGTGCGGTCTCGACGACGAGCCCGTGGTCGTCGCCGTAGACCTGCCGCAGCCGGGCGTCGACATTGCCCAGGCCGACGGATTCGGTCTCGCGCGTCTCGTCGACCACCTCGCCGTCGAGGGCGCGCTGGACCTCGTCCGGGTCCGAGCCGACCCCGTCGTCCTCGATCGAGATCTCGGCGAGGTCCCCCAGGTCGGTCGCGGTGATGGTCACGGTGCCGGTGCCGACCTTGCCGGCGAGGCCGTGGCGGACGGCGTTCTCCACCAGCGGCTGGACGGCGAGATAGGGGACCGCGACCGGCAGCACCTCGGGCGCGATGAGCAGGTTGACCTGGAGGCGGTCCCCGAAGCGGGCCTGCTCGAGCACCAGGTAGCGCTCGATGTTGCGCAGCTCGTCGGCCAGCGTGGTGAACGCCCCTCCCCGCCGCAGGGCGTAGCGGGTGAAGTCGGCGAACTCCAGCAGCAGCTCGCGCGCCCGGTCGGGATCGGTGCGCACGAAGCTGGCGATCGCGCCGAGGGAGTTGTAGATGAAGTGCGGGCTGATCTGGGCCCGGAGGCTGCGCAGCTCGGCCTCCATCGCGCGGGTGCGCTCCCGGTCGAGCTCGCCGAGCTCGAGCTGCCCGCTCACCCAGGTCGCGAGCTGCTCGGTCGCCCGGGCGAGCCCCGCCGAGGGTCCGGAGGAGTATGCGGTGAGCGCGCCGATCACGCGGTCCTCCACCACCAGCGGTGCCGCGACACCGGCCCGCACGTCGCAGTCGGGCCGGTCGCACGGCAGGTCGGCACGCCCCAGGACGATGACGTCGCCGCTGTCGAGCACCTGCCCGGCGTGGCCCATCGCCTGGTCGCGGTGGTGCTCACCTTGGCCGGACCAGACCAGCACGTCCTGGGTGTCGCAGACCGCCACGGCGGTGCCGCCCAGCAGGACGCGCAGGTTGCGGGCCGCCTTGCCCGCGTTGTCCTCGGTCAGTCCCGCGCGCAGGTGGCGGCCCGCCTGGCTCCCGGCCCGGAGCGTCTCGTAGGTGATCCGGTCCTCCTCCGAGAGGAAGCCCCGGCGGGCCTGCCGGCGGCGGAGCCAGAGCAGGGCGTGGACGAGCAGGAAGACTGCCGTGACGATGATCGCCGTCGGAAGGTGGAAGACGTCCTGCATGGGCCGAGACTACGGGCACCGGTGGGCCTGCCGCGGCCGGCAGGCCCCACCTCTCAGTCGTCGGTCCGGGAGGACGCCATGGTGTCGAGACACTCCTTCTCCGCGCTCTCCCGGTCGTGGACCGTCTCGCGCAGCGGGACGTGCTTGATCATCGCGGTCGCGAGCAGCACCAGCGCCAGGATCGGCAGCCCCACCATGAAGGCGTCGTGCAGCTGGTCGGCCAGCCCGGAGCGGACGGCGTGGACGGCGGCCGCCGGCAGACCGTCGGAGGCCGAGGGGTCCAGCACCGCCCCGACGTCGATCGTGCCCGCCTCGGCCTCGGCCGCCTCCCGCATGCCCGGCGGCAGGTGTGAGATCACGGCGGCCCCGAGGCCGGAGGTCATGATCGAGCCGTAGACCGCGATGCCCACGGTGGAGCCGATGTTGCGCATGAACTGGGTGGTTGCGGTGGCCACGCCCATGTCGCGCTGGGCGACGACGTTCTGGACGACCAGGGTGAACTGCTGCATGGCCATCCCTAGGCCGATGCCGATCACGGTCATCGCGCCGAAGAGCTCGTAGGGCGAGTCGTCGACACCCAGCCGGGTGAGCAGCCAGATCCCGACCATCATGAGCACCACGCCGGTGATCATGAACCTGCGGTAGCGGCCCGTGCGGGTCACGAGCAGTCCGGTGACGATGCCCATGATGATCATCCCGAGCATCATCGGCATGAGGATCAGCCCCGACTGGGTCGCGTTGACCCCGAGCACGCCCTGGGCGAAGACGGGGATGTAGATGATCGAGCCGAACATCACCATCGCCATGCCGAGCGCGGCCACGTTGGCCCACGAGAAGACGCTGCTGCGGAAGAGACGCAACGGCAGCAGCGGCTCGGGGGCGCGCAGCTCGACGGCGATGAACGCCAGGGCGAAGGCGAGACCCACCCCGTAGAGCGTGAGGATCTGCCAGGACGTCCAGGGATATGTGGTTCCGCCCCAGCTCGTCGCGAGCAGGATCGAGACCATCGCGACCGTCAGCGTGATGATGCCCGGGACGTCCACGCGCGCGTCACGCCGCTGGAAGGGCAGGTGCATGAAGCGCGCCACGAACCACAGGGCCACCAGGCCGACCGGGATCGCGGTGAAGAACAGCCAGCGCCACCCCAGGTGGTCGGTGATGAGCCCGCCCGCGAGCGGACCGGCGATGGAGGTCACGCCGAAGACCGCACCCATGAAGCCTTGGTACTTCCCCCGGGAGCGGGGCGGGATGATGTCGCCGATGATCGTCTGGGACAGGGGCATCAGCGTGCCCATGCCGGCGCCCTGGATGGCGCGACCGGCGACGAGCACCCAGAAGTTGGGGGCCACCCCGGAGACGACCGAGCCGATCAGGAAGATCACCAGCCCGCCGAGGTAGAAGGACTTGCGGCCGTAGAGGTCGGACAGCTTGCCGACGACGGGGACGACCACGGCCGAGACCAGCATGGCCGCCGTGGCGACCCAGCTGTAGTGGTCCATGCCACCCAGGTCGGCCACGATCTGCGGCAGCGCCGGACCGACGATGGTCTGGCTGATCGAGGCGACGAACATGCCCAGCATCAGGGCGATGAAGACGCGCCGGTGCTCCTTGCTCATCGTGTAGGGGATGCGGGCCTCCTGGGTCGTCATCGCGACTCCTCCCCGCCCGCGCGGCGGGCCTCGATGCTCTCGGACAGGCGGGACAGGAGGCGGGCCAGCTCGTCGCGGTCCTCCTGCGTCCAGTCGCCCAACGCGCCGGTGATCAGCTCGAGCCGGCGGGTCCGCTCGGCGAGCATGGCCTCACGGCCCGGGTCGGTGAGCCCGATCACCTGGGCGCGGCGGTCGGCCGGGTCGGGGTGGCGGTCGACGAACCCACGCTCCGCGAGCGAGGCCAGTCGGCGGCTCATCGTGGAGGGGTCCAGGCCTTCGGCCTCGGCGAGGTCGCGCGAGCGCGTGCACTCGGCGGCCGACAGCCGCACCAGCGTCGCGTAGTCACCCTGGGTGAGATCGCCCTGCCAGTCGTGCACGAGGCGTCCCATCGACGCGAAAGCCCGCGCCAGCCCTTCAGATAGTTGCACCAGGCAACGATAGCGTTAGTTGCATGCTGCATGCAATTCTTGCCCTCGCGGGCGCCCTGAGGCCCACCCCGGGGCGCATCGGCGACCGATGAGTTCCCGGTCCGGCGGGAGTCGGAGGAGGTGAGAGAGACCGCATACCCGGAGGAGAGCCCTCGTGCACCAGCTGATCTTCGTCAACCTGCCCGTCACCGACCTGGCGCGGAGCCGGGACTTCTTCACGCAGGTCGGCTACACCTTCAACGAGGACTTCTGCGACGGGCGGGCGCTGTGCCTGGAGCTGGGGCCGACTCTGCACGCGATGCTCCTGGAGCGGGAGTTCTTCGACAGCTTCCACGACGGGGCGCCGGCGCCTCCCGGGACCGTCGGCGCGCTGCTGTGCCTGTCCGCGCACTCGCGCGCCGCGGTGGATGCGGTGGTGGACCGGGCGGTGGATGCTGGAGGATCGGCGGTGCGGACCGTGGACCACGGCGCGATGTACGGGCGGTCGTATGCGGACCCGGACGGGCACGTCTGGGAGATCATGTGGATGGACCGGACGGCGATGGCCGGGGAGGGAGCATGACCATGACGACCTTCGAGGAGGCGACCGCGCCGCTGCGCGGGGAGCTGCTGGCGCACTGCTACCGGATGCTGGGGTCGGCGGCCGAGGCCGAGGACCTCGTGCAGGAGACCTACCTGCGGGCCTGGCGGGCCTTCCACGGTTTCGAGGGGCGGTCGTCGGTGCGGACGTGGATGTACACCATCGCCACCAACACCTGCCTGACCGCGCTGAAGTCGCAGCAGCGACGGCCGCTGCCGAGCGGGCTCGGGCAGCCTCCGGGCGACCCGTCGCGTCCGGTCGTCGAGGACCATTCGGTGCCCTGGCTCGAGCCGCTCCCGGACCAGCTGGTGTGGGGGCAGGGGTCGAAGCGCCCCGACCCGCAGGACGCCGCCGAGGTGACCGAGGGGGTGCAGCTGGCCTTCGTCGCGGCGCTGCAGGAGCTGCCGCCGCGCCAGCGTGCGGTCCTCCTGCTGCGGGAGGTGCTGCAGCTCTCTGCCGCCGAGACCGCCGAGGCGCTGGAGACCAGCGTGGCGTCGGTGAACTCGGCCCTGCAGCGGGCGCGCGCGACGCTGGGCGAGGGCGCCTCGTCGGCGGGGCGGCGGGTCGACGAGCTCAGCGAGCAGGAGCAGGAGCTGTTCCGGCGGTTCTGCGACGCCTTCGAGCGCTATGACATCCCCGCGGTCGTCGGGCTGATGGCCGAGCAGTCGGTGTGGCAGATGCCGCCGTTCGACCGCTACTACGTGGGCCGCGAGGACATCGCGGCGCTCATCGGTGGGCAGTGCCCGGCCTCCGGGCCGATGGACCTGCGGCTGGTGCCGACGGTGAGCAACGGCCAGCCGGCGGCGGCGATGTATCTGCGCGACGAGGACGGGAGCTACCGGCCCTTTCAGCTGTGCGTCGTCGATGTCGTGGACGGTGGGATCACGCAGGTCGTGGGCTTCTTCGACGCCACCGCCTTCGCGCAGGCCGGGCTGCCGGAGCTGCTTGATGCCTGATCGGTTGGCCGCCGGTTGGTCGCCTGATCGGTTGGCGGTTGACCACCGGTTGGCCGCCTGATCGGTTGGCGGTTGACCACCGGTTGGCCGCCTGATCGGTTGGCCGCCTGAGTCGGGTCCTGGACCGATCGCGGTCGGTGGACGCCACAGATGTCGGTGAACCTCACCTTTGCCCGGGTTGCAACGTGGGCAGATGTGAGGTTTGCCGACATGGCTGCGGCTTGGCGACATCTGTCGCTTCGGGGAGATGCGGATCGCCCACACCCTCTGGTCGAGGATGCGGGCGATCCGGGTATGCGGTGCCGCGCGAGCTGGTGAGGCGCGCGGCCCGGCGCGCGAGCGGGAGGCTCAGGCCGAGGCGTCGACCTCGCCCGTGACGTCGGCACCGCGACGCACGCCGGTGATGGCCGCGTAGGTGGCGCCGGCGATGACCGCACCCAGGATCGGGGCGACCCAGAAGACCCACAGCTGCGCGGGGGCGCCGTCGCCGTGGAAGAAGGCGACCGCGGTGGAGCGGGCCGGGTTGACCGAGGTGTTGGACACCGGGATGGAGATGAGGTGGATCAGGGTCAGGCCCAGACCGATGGCGATCGGGGCGAAGCCCTTGGGCGCACGGTCGTCGGTGGCGCCCAGGATGATGTAGAGGAAGAAGGCGGTCAGCACGACCTCGGCGACGAACACGGCCAGCAGCGAGTAGCCGCCGGGCGAGAGCTCGCCGTAGCCGTTGGCGGCGAACCCGCCGGTGGCCGAGAAGCCGTCCTGGCCGGAGGCGATGACCCACAGGACGCTGGCGCCGAGCAGACCGGCAACGACCTGGGTGACGATGTAGGGCGCGATGTCCTTGACCGGGAAGCGACCGGCGGCGGTCAGGCCGAGGGTGACGGCCGGGTTGAAGTGGCCGCCGGAGACGTGGCCGACGGCGTAGGCCATGGTCAGGACGGTCAGACCGAAGGCCAGGGCGACACCGACGAAGCCGATGCCGAGCTGGACGTTGTCGGTGGGGTCGATGACCTTGGCGGCGAGCACGGCCGAGCCGGCGCCGCCGAGGACGAGCCAGAAGGTGCCGAGAGCCTCGGCGCCCAGGCGGGCGGCCATCGAGGGCGTGGCCGGGGCGGACACGGTTGAGGGCATGGTCAAACTCCAGTGTGATGAGGAAGGGGATCCCGCGACGGCACCCCTTGGCGCGGACGTCTCCATTGTCGCACGCCCCAGGCCGCGGCGAGGTCAGTCAGCAGGCGGATTTCCGCCCGAGATCGCCCGGGATCAGCTCGCCCTGCCGCCCACCGACGCGATCCCCAGCCAGGTGTGCCGGTTGCCCGCCCAGCACCAGCCGAGCTTGGGCGCCCCCTTGCGTTCAGGCCCGTCCCGTCCGGTGCCGTTGCTGATCCACAGCGCCGGGACCCGCGAGTCGAGCGTGCCTGCGCGGCGCCCGACCTTGCGCGAGCCGGTCGTCATGAAGCAGTGGTTGCGCTCGACGATCCCGGGCACCTGGAGGGCCCAGCACACCCCCTCGGACACCGTCATCAGGTCGCGTCCGTGCTCCCGCAGCTGAGGGTCGACCTCGTCCGGGCTGAGGTTGGCGAACTCATCGCCGCGGCGGGGGTCCAGCACGGCATAGAGCGGGGCTTCCGGCATCTCGACGCCAGGTGCGGGACCGAACTCGGCCAGGTCGCCCAGGTCATCCACGACGAAGCCCGGCCGGTCTCCCAGCCGGAGCAGCGGGACGAGATCGGCGACAGGCAGCAGGTCGGGATGCACCACCAAGAGGTCTCCGGCGAGGTCGCCCGGCAGGGGCGGAAGGTCCAGACCCAGCTCCGTGAGGCGGGCGTGCTGAGTGGTCAGGTCGGGCAGCGTCAACGAGGCTCCTGGGTCGGCGGACCGGTGACAACGGCGCCGGACGAGGTTCCATTCCTCGGGGTATGCGGCAGCACCAGCGCCACTTGCGGCGTTTGGTCGGTCTGAGGACCGCCACATACGGCGCCCGGTCGGTCTGAGACGCGCCACTTACGGCGCCCGGTCGGTCAGACGTCGCGCTCCCAGCGCCGCATCCCGGCGAGCGCCGCGACGAAGGCGTCCGGGTCGACCGAGGCCAGGGCGTGGCAGGCCTCGTCCAGCTTGTCGAGGACCCCGGCGACCTCAAGAAGAGGCCGGGCACCTTCCACATACCCGATGTGCTTGTAGTGGGAGAAGGCGTCGGAGACGAAGTCCTTCACCGCCGGGTGCCCGGACAGCTCGACAGCGCCGTCGCCGGTGGCCAGCAGCGCCACCGCGTCGAAGAGCACCGAGGGGGCGCCGTCGATCTTGTGGTCGACCGGCGTCCGACCGCGCTTCCCCTTGAGCACGACACCGCCGACCTTGAGACCGACCGTCTCCACCGTGCCGCCGACGGCCTCGACCGCAGACGTGACGGCCTTGAGCAGCGCGGGATCGGTCCCGTCGGAGACCAGCACCCCGAGCTTGCGGCCGCCGAAGTCCTCGGGGGCGCGGGAGGCCATCGCCAGGGCGGGTGACTCCGGGAGGTCGTGCCGCGGCGCCACCGCGGGCTCGGTCGCCTCGGGCAGGTCGATGCCCAGCCCGTCGGCGACCGCGGCCGCGAGAGGCTCGTCGACGTTGCGCAGGTTGGCCACCATCCGCTCGCGGATCGCGGGGATCTCGCACTTGGACAGCTCGAAGACGAAGGCCATCCGGACGTGGTCCTGCTCGGGCTCGGGCAGGCTCCGGTAGAACTGACCGGCCTGGCTGTAGTGGTCGGCGAAGGACTCGGCGCGGATGCGGCGGGTCTCACCGGCCTCCGGCCGCTCGACGGTGCGGTAGCCGGCCTCGCGGTCGGCGCGCGGCCCTGCGGCGGTCCCGGTGAAGGAGTTGGGCTCGTAGTTGGCCCGCCCCGCCTGCCGACCCATCTGCATGTGGCCGTCCCGCTGGAAGTGCGCGACGGGGCAGCGCGGCGCGTTGATCGGCAGCTGGCTGAAGTTCGTGGAGCCGAGCCGCTTGAGCTGGGTGTCGAGATAGGAGAAGTTGCGGCCCTGGAGCAGCGGGTCGTTGGAGAAGTCGATGCCGGGCACGACGTTCTGCGTCATGAAGGCGACCTGCTCGGTCTCGGCGAAGACGTTGTCGACCACGCGGTTGAGCTGCATGGTGCCGATGACGCGCAGGGGGATCTGCTCCTCCGGGATGATCTTGGTCGGGTCGAGCACGTCGAACTCGAAGGAGTCGGCAAAGTCGTCGTCGAAGGTCTGCACGGCCAGGTCCCACTCGGGGAAGTCGCCGCCGTTGATGGCATTCCACAGGTCTCGGCGGTGGAAGTCGGGATCGGCGCCGTTGATCTTGACCGCCTCGTTCCAGACGACCGACTGCAGGCCCTGGCGCGGCACCCAGTGGAACTTGACGAACGTGCTGCGCCCCTCGGCGTTGACGAACCGGAAGGTGTGCACGCCGAAGCCCTGCATGAAGCGGAAGGAGCGCGGGATCGCCCGGTCTGACATAAGCCACATGACGTGGTGGGTGGACTCCGGCATCAGGGAGATGAAGTCCCAGAAGGTGTCGTGCGCCGAGGCCGCCTGCGGCCACCCTCGGTCCTGCTCCTCCTTGACGGCGTGGACCAGGTCGGGGAACTTGATCGCGTCCTGGATGAAGAAGACCGGCATGTTGTTGCCGACCAGGTCCCAGTTGCCCTCGTCGGTGTAGAACTTGGTCGCGAAGCCACGGACGTCGCGTGGCAGGTCGAAGGACCCGAGGTTGCCCGCCACCGTCGAAAAGCGCACGAAGACCGGCGTCTCCTTGCCCGGGGTGAAGACCGAGGCCTGGGTGAGGTCGGAGATGTCCTCGCTGGCGGTGAAGACGCCGTGCGCGCCGTAGCCGCGGGCGTGAACGACCCGCTCGGGGATCCGCTCGTGGTCGAAGTGGAAGAGCTTGTCGCGCAGGAGGTGGTCCTCCAGCAGCGTGGGGCCACGCTCGCCGACGCGCAGGGAGTTCTGGTCGTCGGACATCGGGTGGCCTTGGGCGTCGGTCATCACCGGGACGTCGCCACCGGGCAGCTGGTGCAGCTCGCCGCCGTTGCCGGGCTCGGTGCGGGAGGTGTAGACCGGGTTGGTCGCGGCCGCGCCGGCCCTGCTCGGGGTGGGCGGCTGCGGCGGGGCAGGGTCCTGCGGGTAGCCGGGCAGCTGGGGCTCGCCGGCCGCCGCGGTGGCGGGCGACTTCGAGGCTGACGTCTCGGCGCTCTTCCTTGAGGTCTTCGAGGTCTTCTTGGTGGCCATACCGCTGACGCTAGGACCGGGCGGGGTCCCCGTCGCGGCGGATGATCCCCTCCACCCCCAGGGGTGAGCGGCCGCGCTCCATCCCCGGCACGTCACCACCTTCAGGTGTGTGCATCCCCGGCACCTCACCACCTCCAGGGGCATGCGGCTGCATCCAGGGGCGAGTGGCGCGGCATCAACCTGCCTTGCGACCTTGTTGCTCGGAAGGATCATCCGGATCGCTGCGGGCGGTCGGGGCAGCTCGACGCAGGCGCGGGGCCACTGCGCCGCGGGGAGCCTGTCCCTGGAACGAGGTGAGGAGCGGAGGCGGTGGCCGGTAGTCCTCCGGCGCCGGTGGTGAGTGCCGCTCCCGCTGCCGGGCGAGGTTGCAGTGCTGGCACATCCCCTGGCCGTTGTCCTCGGCGGTCTCTCCGCCCTCGGAGTGCGGCAGCACGTGGTCGATGTCGCGGATCGGTGCTCCGCACCAGGCATTGCGGCAGGTCCGGTCACGGGCGATGAGGAGTTTGCGGAGCGAGCCGGTGAACAGCCGTCGACGCGGGTCGCGGTGGGTCAGGACGCCTGTGACCTCGTCGACGTAGAGCCGACGGAGCCACGCCTTCGCGGCCCGCATGCCGGGGCTGGGAGAGGCGCTGGTGCTGGCGCTGGAGGTAGCACTCGCGCTGGTGCTGGCACTGGCTGCAGCATCGTCGTCCACCACTCCTGCCGGGTCCATGGCCGCGCCTTGACCTGGGTCGGGGGTCATGGCGGTGCTCACCCCGTGCACGTGGGGGCAGGCCCAGTCGGTGCATCGCTCCCCTGCCGGGCACTGTTCCGAAGACGGCTCCGGGCCCGCCGCACCTGCGGGAGACGACGCTTCGGGCGCAACCTCGGAGCCTGCGACGGGCGGCGGCTCCTCTGGCGCGGCCTCCACGACGGCGACCGACTCGTCGGACGGTCGCAGGAGCTCGCGGGCGATCTCGGCCGGCACCGGACCGTAGCCCTCCAGGTCGGTCGGGTCCGCCGCCCCGCCGAACAGTGCCGCGTCGGTCATCAAGAGACCTACCTCGACATCGACGCCATCGACGACCCGCCGACCGGTGAGCCGGTAGAAGAACTCGTCGGCCATGAGCTGGTTGAGGGTGCGCGGGTCACCGGAGGCGACCGCCGTCTTCGCGTAGGACTTCAGCGAGCCGTAGACGGCGACGGCCTGCGGCGCAGGCAGTCGCGCGGTGAGCAGCGCCATCACGTCCGGCGCCGGCCGGCACGAGACACCGCGGTCCTCCGCGGCCTTGCGGGCGCGCCGGACGAAGCCGGCCGGGTCGAGCTCGTAGACCAGGCCACGCGCGGCGTCGCCGATCTCCTTCGTGGACGCCCCGGGCAGCATGCCCTCCAGACGCCGATCGGCCTCCGCGCGATCGGCCGGGTCCAGGCAGGTCGTGGCCTCGGTGACCACCCTGGCCTGCAGCCCGTTGATCTCGCCACTCTCGAGCGCTGCCAACGTCCGAGGCATCTCATCGACGAGAGCGGTGGCCGAGGCGAGGTCCCGCGAGCCCCAGTAGGGCGAGGTCTTGCGCGCCTTGGCCAGGTCGTCGGCGACCCCCTCACCCTGGCGTCGCCTGGGCACGCCACGCGCTTCCTGCTCCGCGACCTGCGAGCGTGCGAACGAGACCTGGAGCCGTGCGGAAGTGGCGGCGGCCGACCTGGTCAGATCCTCCAGCCCTCGCAGGAGCTCCAGACGCTGGTCGTCGTCGAGCTCGGCCACGTCCAGGCTGGTGATCCGGCCACTGAGATCGTGCACCGCCGAGAGCAGCGCCACCGCTGCTGACGATGCACCCATCCCGACCAACCCCTCCGTCCTCCCCGATGCGTCCGCACGTATCGGGGAGGACCTCGTCCACCCGACCCCTCCGATCGAGTTCGTACATACATACTAGAAGTGACCACCGACAGACCCTCCCCCGTCGGGCTCACGTGTGGACGAGGACGGCCGGGCGGTGGGGGTTGGGGACAGCTGCCACGGGATGAGATGGGGCGGCCGGGATCGGGCCACGGCTGGGGCAGGGACAAGGGTGGGTCGGGACGACGGGACCGCGAGAAGGGCGTCGCTCACCTCGCGCGATACGCCCGTCAGACCCCGGTATGACGCAGCTCAGCCAGGTGCATCCGCCGGGTGGACGCGGCGAGCGGGTCGGCAGGACGACGGTAGGGACATGACGATCACCCAGCTCTTCCTCTACACCGCCCTCATCGCCGGCATGCTGCTCTACACGGCGCTGGCCATCGTCCCGCTGGTCCTCGAGCACGAGGCGCGTCAGGCCGACCGGCCGGTGACCTCAGCCGGCCTCCCCCGGCTGCCCGAGCCGCAGCCTCAGGGCGGAGTGGTCGCTCAGGCCGTCCAGCCGCGGCTCGTGCACCAGGACGCACTCGCGCACTGACCCGGCCAGGCCCTCGGTCACGAAGGCGTGGTCGTAGCGGCACCCCACGCCGCTGTGGTCGACCCAGCTCACCTCTCGCGAGCCCGGATCGACGAGCCGGTAGGCGTCGACCAGACCGTGGTCCCCCTCCAGGGCGGCCAGCAGCTCGGTCTCCTCGGGCAGGACATAGCGCAGCTCGTCGTCGTGGAGCGGGTCGACGAGGTTCAGGTCACCGATGACCACCGCACCCCGCTCCCCCACATCCTCCGCGTCCCCGCCACCGGCTGACGACCACCCCGACGACCACCCGGCCGACCACCCCGGCAACCACCCCGGCAGCCACTCCTCGAAGGCGCGGATCCACTCCCGCTTGCGCGCCCGCTGCGCCGAGGACGAGTAGCGCACCGGGTCGCTGGCCGCGCCGTAGACGGCAAGGAGACGCAAGGCACCCGGGCCAACCCCGAGCCTCAGCGGAAGCACCCGCCCCGGCAGGACCGAGGGCGGCCCGACGTCCTCGACCACGGATGAGGCCGCCAGATCCGGATCCCGCACGACCACCATCACCCCCAGACCCCCGCCGGCCGAACAGTCGGTGACGTGGACCGAGAAGCCGGCAGCACGGCATACCCTGGCGATCAGACGTGAGCCAGGGGAAGGTGAGGTCTCCGTCAGCACCCAGACGTCGTCACCGTCGCCCTCGTGCCACAGCCACCCCAGCAGGTCGCGCGCACGAGCCTCGGGCGGCGCGCTGACGTTGAGCGCGAGGATCGAGAGCACGGGCGGCTACTTGGAGACCCAGCGCCATCCCATCGGCGGCTTGACGCCACGCTGCATGGTGCGCACGCGCACGTTGCCCATCAGGTTGTTGACGTTGACGACGAGGCGGGCCCCGGTGGGCGCGACGTCCTGGGTGTCGAAGTCGGCCTCCGTGCGGCCGTCGCCCATCACCGTCACGCCCTTGACCTCGACGTGGGTGCCCGGCGGCACCACGACCCGCACGTCCCCCATGAGTGCCCAGGCGCTGACCTCGAGGGTCTCCCCCGGCACGATCACGTCACGCAGGTCGAGCTTGAGGTTGCCGAGGAGGGCGTAGCCGGTGATCTTTCGCGGCGCCTCCCACCGTCCGGTGCGCACGACGTCGCCCAGGATCGAGACCAGGGGTTCATCGGTCTCCCGGCGGGCGGGCAGATGACCGGGCGTCTGCGCCGGGACCTGGCCCTGCCCGGGCACCTGCCCAGGCAGCCGGAGGTAGGACTGGTCGGGGACGATCTCGGGCAGCCCCTCGCCAGGGGTCTGCGGACCGGGGAGCGGCGGCTGCTGTGTCATACCGCCACCCTAGAGTGGAACGCATGGAGTTTCGATACCTCGGCAACAGCGGCCTGAAGATCAGCGAGATCACCTACGGCAACTGGCTCACCCACGGCTCCCAGGTGGAGAACGAGGTGGCCCACGCCTGCGTGCGCGCCGCCCTCGACGCCGGGATCAGCACCTTCGACACCGCCGACGTCTACGCCAACACCAAGGCGGAGTCCGTGCTGGGCGAGGCCCTCAAGGGCGAGCGCCGCGAGAGCCTGGAGATCTTCACCAAGGTCTACTGGCCGACGGGCCCGGGCGGCAAGAACGACACCGGCCTGTCCCGCAAGCACATCATGGAGTCGATCAACGGCAGCCTGCAGCGGCTGCAGACCGACTACGTCGACCTCTACCAGGCGCACCGCTACGACACCGAGACGCCGCTGGAGGAGACGATGCAGGCCTTCGCCGACGTCGTCCGCCAGGGCAAGGCGCTCTACATCGGCGTCAGCGAGTGGACCGCCGACCAGATCCGCGAAGGGCACGCGCTGAGCAAGGAGCTCGGCTTCCAGCTGATCTCCTCCCAGCCGCAGTACTCCATGCTCTGGCGCGTCATCGAGCCCGAGGTGGTCCCGGCCTGCGAGGAGCTGGGGATGTCGCAGATCGTCTGGAGCCCGATGGCCCAGGGCGTGCTGAGCGGGAAGTACCTCCCCGGCCAGGCCCCGACCGAAGGCCGCGCGGCCGACGAGCGGATGGGCAAGGGGATGGCCGGGTTCCTCTCCGAGGAGACCCTCACCGCCGTCCAGGGCCTCAAGCCGCTGGCCGAGGAGGCGGGGCTGACGATGCCCCAGCTGGCGATCGCCTGGGTCCTGCAGAACCCCAACGTCGCCGCCGCGCTCGTCGGCGCCTCCCGCCCCGAGCAGGTCCAGGACAACGTCCAGGCCGCGGGCGTGAAGCTGGACGCCGACCTCATGGCCAAGATCGACGAGGTGCTCGGCGACGTCGTGGAGCGGGACGCCGGCAAGACCGCAGAGAACGCGCCGCAGGGTCGCGTCGCCTGAGGCGACATCGCGGGTCGCGTCGTCTGAGTCGACGTCACGTCGTTCGAGCCGCAGGAGGGATGGTGACCACGGCTGCCCTCCGCACTGCGGCAGACTGACCCCATGACCGCCCTCGAGTCCCCGTTCAGCCTCTCCCTGGAGGACATGCGCACCCACCGCTCGGCCAAGTGGAGCCGCGTGCCGGCGGACGTGCTGCCGGCCTGGACCGCCGAGATGGACGTGCGCACCGCGCCGGCGATCTCCGAGGCTCTCCAGACGGCGATCGGCCGTAGCGACTTCGGCTACGCCGGCTCCCCCGCGCCGGTCGTCGAGGCCTTCGCCAGCTTCGCGCGCGACGTCTGGGACTGGGAGACCCAGGACGGTCCGGGGCGCACCCGCCTCTTCGCCGACGTCGGCCACGGCGTCACCGAGGTCCTCCGGGCGATCACCTCCCCTGGCGAGCGGGTCGTCATCAACCCGCCGGTCTACCTCTCCTTCTATCCGTGGTTGAGGTCCCTGCAGCTCGACCCGCTCGAGGTGCCGATGCGCGAGCACGCCTCCGGCGTGCAGCTGGACCTGGAGGGTATGGAGCACGCGCTCGCCTCGGGTGCGCGCGTGGTCCTGCTGTGCAGCCCGCACAACCCCCTGGGCCACGTCTACTCCGCCGAGGAGCTGGCCGCGGTCGCCGACCTGGCGGCCGCGCACGACGCGGTCGTGATCAGCGACGAGATCCACGCCCCGCTGGTCCACCCGGGCAGCCCGAGGCCGTTCGCCCCCTTCCTGACCGTCTCCGACGCCGCCCGCCAGGTCGGGATCGCCCTGCACTCCCCCTCCAAGGCGTGGAACACCGCCGGCCTCAAGCTCGCCGTCGGCGTCACCGCCGCCGAGGGACGCTGGCCCGACATCCGCGAGGAGCTGGACTGGGCGCCCTCGATCCTGGGGCAGTACGCCGCGATCGCCGCCTACACCGACGGTCGCGAGTGGCTGGACGAGGTGCGGGCCGAGATCGAGGAGCGCACCGCCCAGCTGGGCCCCCTCCTGGCCGAGCACCTGCCGGACGTGCGCTACCGACCCGGGCACGCCTCATACCTGGCGTGGTTGGACTGCCGTGAGCTCGGCCTCGGCGACGACCCCGCGCGGGTCTTCCTGGAGCGGGGGCTCGTGCAGCTCTCGCCCGGTCCGGCGTTCGGGACCGGGGGCGCCGGCCACGCGCGGCTCAACATCGGCACCAGCTTGGAGCTGATGACCGAGGCGGTCCGGCGGATGGCGGCGGCGCTCGGCTGATGCTCCAGGATCTTCTGGCCAGGACCGTCGGCGGGATGCTGTCCCGCGCCAGTCGGCCCAGACCGCCCGCCAACGCCCGGGAGCGGGCCGAGTGGGACGCCCGGACCCTGGTGCGGCTGATGGACCGGGAGCAGCTGCGGCGCTACGCCGAGACGACCGACGAGGCGGTCGACCTCATCGCCGCGGAGCGCCTGCGGACCTGGCGGTCGCGGGACGAGTTGCGACCCACCCCGGAGGAGCGCGAGGTGCTGTCGCGGCCGTGGCGGTGGGCCAGGCAGGGCGAGGTGGTACTGGCCGGGCTGCGCGTGGTGCTGCTCCTCTTCGGCTGGGCCTTCCTCATCACCGGGATCATCGGGATCCTCGGGGTGGGGCCGATGATCTGGGTGTCGGCGGCGAGCCTGCTCGTGGCCACGCTGGCGCTGACCGCCCACTCGCTGGTCATCGGGGTCATCGACCGGCTGCGGGTGCGGCCGCTGCTGGAGTGGGCCAGCCACATCCCCGGCCAGCTGGGTCGGGGGCTGCCGGGCAGCATGCCGACCTCGACCGTCAGCGGGGCGATGGACCTGGTCGTCTTCAGCCTGACGGTGATCCTCGTCGGCGCCGGGATCGGCGGGATCGTCATCGCGGTCCTGGTCACCGCCATCGAGCTGATCTTCTGGGCCCTGGAGGGACTGGCCCCCTCCGATCTGGGCTTCTCGGCGGGCATGGCCGGGGGCGGGCTCGCCCTCGTCGCGCTGGCCTGGGGAATCGCCGCGCTCTGGGGCGCCATGGTGCAGGCCGACCGGCGACGCATCAGCGCCGTGCAGTGGATCGTCGAGGACTGAATATCCTCGAGGGCATGAGCCTGCCCCACCTGTGGATCCGTGCCGAAGCCCGACCGACCGAGCAGCGCGTGCCGATCGTCCCCGCCGACGCCGCCCGCCTGGTCGCCGACGGCTTCCCGGTGACCATCGAGGAGTCCCCGACCCGCATCGTGCCGGTGGAGGACTATGCCGCGGCCGGCTGCGCGGTCGCGCCGGCCGGGTCGTGGGTCGGCGCGCCGGAGGGCACGGTCGTCATCGGCATCAAGGAGCTCCCGGAGGAGCCGGCCGAGCTGGCGCACACGCACGTCTTCTTCGCCCACGCCTACAAGGGTCAGGAGGGGGCCGAGGAG
This sequence comes from Ornithinimicrobium panacihumi, assembly GCF_052073805.1. Taxonomy (NCBI): domain Bacteria; kingdom Bacillati; phylum Actinomycetota; class Actinomycetes; order Micrococcales; family Ornithinimicrobiaceae; genus Ornithinimicrobium; species Ornithinimicrobium panacihumi. The sequence continues at coordinate 129,341 of NZ_JBQGWG010000004.1, forward strand.
ACGCTCGACCGCTTCCGCCGCGGGGGTGGCGAGCTGCTCGACGTGGAATACCTGACCGTGGACGGTCGCCGGGTCGTGGCCTTCGGCTTCTGGGCGGGGTATGTGGGAGCTGCTCTCGCCGTGCTCCGGCACCGCGGTCTGCTGCCGGGTGGCGTCACGCCGATGGCCCGGGCCGACCTAGACGTGCTGCTGCGCGCGAGCGCCGAGGGCCGCGAGCCGGAGAAGGCGCTGGTCATCGGCTCGCGCGGCCGCTCGGGCCGGGGCGCCACCGAGGCTCTCGAGGTGGCCGGGTGCACGGTGACCCGCTGGGACCGGGAGCACACCGCCGACCTCGACAAGGCCGCCCTGCTCGCGCACGACATCCTGGTCAACTGCGTCGTCAGCCAGGTCAAGGCCGAGGCTTTCGTCGGGCCGGAGGACCTGACCGCCGAGCGTCGGCTGCGCACCGTCGGTGACGTGACCTGCGACGTCACCTCCGAGGCAAACCTGCTGCCGGTCAACACCGCGATCACCACCTGGGAGGAGCCGGTGCGCGACGTCGGCCCGGAGGGGGCGCCGCTGGAGGTCATCGCGATCGACAACCTGCCCTCGCTGCTGCCGCGCGAGTCCTCCGAGAGCTTCTCGGCCGAGCTGACCCCGCTCATGGAGCACCTGTGGGAGCGGCGCGGGCCGTGGGCGGCGAGCCTGGACTGGTTCCGCCGACACGTGTGCTGAGATCTCCTCATGCATCCCTACCGGATCGGCAGCGTCGCCGGCGCCGTCGGAGCGACCGTCTTCGTCCTCGCCTACCGCGGGCAGCTGCCCGACCCCTGGCCGCTGGTCGCGCTCGTGGGCTGGCTGCTGGCGTTGGGGGTCTACGTGTGGGCGGTGTGGGTGCGGCCGGTGGAGGCGCTCCCAGAGGGGCTGCCGCCCCGACGGCACGGCGGCCTGATCTATCTCGTCTCCGTCGTCCTGATGATCGCCCTCATCCAGGTCGGCCGGGTGATACTGGAGGACCAGGGGCGTGAGGAGCTGCTGCCCGCGGTGATCATGACCGCCGTCGGGCTGCACCTGGTGCCCTTCGCGCACGCCTTCCGCGCGCCCGTCTTCACCGCCCTGGGATGGGTGCTCACCGGGATCGGCCTCGCCGGCGGCCTGGCCGGGTGGGTGCTGGACAGCGGCGCCGTCGCCGCCGGGGCGGTCGTGCTCGGCGGGCTGCTCATGCTCGGGCTCATCGCCCAGGGGGCGCTCCGGGGCGATGAGGTCCCGGAGGAGGACGAGCTCGACGCGGACGGCTACGGCGAGCGCTGGTCCTAGAAAAAGGTCGAGCGCCTCAGAAAGGAAGCCCGTCCTCGATCCCCTCGGGACGTCCCGGCTCGCTGAGCCACTCGTCGCCGAAGGCCATGGCGTACTGGTCCTCCGGCATCCCCAACATCCAGCCGACGTCCTCCTGGGAGGCGTGGCAGGCCAGCGCCGCGCGCTTGGAGGCCAGCACCGGCCGGACGTCGACGTGCCAGTGGAGCTCGGCCTCGGGGGTGCCGATCGGGTTGCCGTCGTCGGCGGGCCGGTCGGGGTCGAAGCCCTCGTCCTCGGGGAAGAGCCCGGCCTCGACCCCGGCGCGGAAGATCCGGCGCAGGTGGTCGCGGTTCATCGTCGCCTCGAGATAGCGGGGGCGGCGGGCGGCCAGCTCGACGGCCCGGCGTGCCACGTGGTGGACCTTGACGTGGTCGGGGTGGCCGTAGCCCCCGTGCCAGTCGTAGCCCACGACGACGTCGGCGTCCTCCTCGTCGAGGATGGCGGCCAGCCGCCCGGCGGCCTCGTCGAGGTCCGCGGCGTGGAAGGACTCCTCGTGGCCGTTCTGGTCCCAGCCGGTCATCCCGGAGTCGGCGTAGTCGAGCCAGGCCACGCGGGCGGTGCCCAGCACCTGCCCGGAGGCCTCGGCCTCGGCGCGGCGGCGCAGGACGATCGTCTCCTCCTCGGCCAGGTCGGTCGGCAGCGTCCCGTGGTCTCCGTTGGTGGCGTAGACGCAGACGACACGGTGCCCCGCGTCGGCGGCCAGGCGCATCGTCCCGGCCGTCTGGGACGCCTCGTCGTCGGGGTGGGCGTGCAGGAAGACGATCGTGCTCACGAACGCACAGCGTAGAGGCCGACCCCGACGCCCCGCGAAGGCGCGATTTCACGAAACCTCCACATCGCCCACCCACGGTGTCCTGACCTGCGCACCTACGCTGAAAACATGACCGACTCCCCACCCCGGCGCACCCTCCTGGTCGTCGAGGACGACGCGACGATCAACCAGGCCCTGACCGACCGGATGGCCGCCGAGGGCTTCGAGGTGGTGCGGGCCTTCGACGGGCCAGGCGCGGTCGCCGCCTTCACCGAGCACTCCCCCGACCTGGTGCTGCTGGACGTCATGCTGCCGGGCTTCGACGGGCTCGAGGTCTGCCGCCGGATCCAGGCCGAGCGGCCGGTGCCGGTGCTGATGCTCACCGCCCGCGTCGACGAGACCGACGTGCTGGTCGGGCTCGGGGTGGGCGCCGACGACTACGTCACCAAGCCCTTCCGGATGCGCGAGGTGGTCGCCCGCGTCCGCGCGCTCCTGCGGCGGGTCGAGCGCGCCGAGCAGCTGGCCGCCGCCCCCGTCCCCGTGCCGGTGCAGCAGGTGGGCGGGCTGGCGATCGACCGCGCCGCACGACGGGTCCACCTCGACGGCGCCGAGGTCCACCTGACGCCGCTGGAGTTCGACCTCCTCACCGCCCTGGCCGACCGGCCGGGGACGGTCATCGGGCGCGACGCGCTCATGACCCAGGTCTGGGGCTGGTCCGACGCCCAGGGCACCCGCACGCTCGACAGCCACGTCAAGTCGCTGCGCGCCAAGCTCGGTGCGGGGTGGCTCCGCACCGCCCACGGCGTGGGCTACGCCTTCGAGGAGGTCACGGTATGAGGCCCCCCACCTCTCCCTCCGCCCGCCCTCTGGACGGGGTCACCTCGATCAAGATCAAGATCGGCCTGCTCGTCGCGCTGAGCATCCTGGCCGCCGTCGTCATGCTCCAGGTGGGTCGGGGCGCGGGGGTGCCGGCCTGGCTGACGCTGCCGGTGACCCTCGCCGCCGCGCTGGGCGTGACCCAGTGGCTGGCCCGGGGCATGACCTCCCCGCTGCGGGAGATGACCGCTGCCGCCGGGCGGATGGCGACCGGTGACTACTCCACCCGGGTGACGGCGACCTCGGCCGACGAGGTGGGGGCCCTGGCGCGAGCCTTCAACACGATGAGCCAGGACCTGGCGACCGCCGACGAGCAGCGGCGCCAGCTGGTGGCGACCGTCTCCCACGAGCTGCGGACCCCGCTGGCCGGGCAGCGCGCCCTGCTGGAGAACCTCGTCGACGGCGTCGTCCGCCCCGACGACGCGGCCCTGCAGACCGCGCTGGCCCAGTCCGAGCGGCTCAGCGCATTGGTCGGCGACCTGCTCGACGTCAGCCGGGTCGGGGAGGGCGCCGGGCGGCTCACGCTCGAGGACGTCCCCGTGGCGGAGCTCCTCGGGGACGCCGTGCAGGAGGCTGCGCTGTCCGGCCGGTCGGTCGAGGTGCAGACCCACGTCGAGCCCGCCGACCTCGTGGTGCGCGGCGACCGTGCCCGCCTGGCCCAGGTCGCGGCCAATCTCGTCGACAACGCCGTGCGGCACAGCCCCGCGGGTGGGACGGTGCAGGTCCACGCACTGGCCGAGGGTGCGACGTGGTCGCTGGAGGTGCTCGACGACGGCCCGGGCTTCCCGGCGGACCCGACCGAGCGGGAGCGGCTCTTCGCCAGGTTCGGCGTCGGTGACGACAGCGGCGGCGGCACCGGGCTCGGCCTGGCCATCGCCCGATGGGTGGTGCAGCTGCACGGTGGGACGATCGCGGCGCTGGCTCGCGAGGACGGGACGGCCCGGGAGGAGGGGGCTCGGGGCGCGCGCGTGCGGGTCGAGCTGCCCACCCGACCGACCTCCCGCCTCATGCCCGTCTCTGCGCCGGCTGCCTCGACCATCGCGCCGCCACGAACTCCCCCCACCCCGCACCCGGGCGAGGAGGCCTCGGGAACGGGAGCGACCGCATACCCCGCCTCCCCCTCGGTCATCGAGGCGATGTTCGGGAGGTTCTGGCCCGAGGGCGGGCCGCGGACCGCGCCGCTGGCGCTGGGGGCCTCGATCGCGCTCGGCGGGGTGGCGGCGATGGTGCTGCCGTACCGCGCGTTCGGGCTGGGGACCGCGATGCTGCTCGTCGCCGCCGGCGGGCTGGTCCTGTCGCGATCGGTGCACCGTCGCTCGGTGTGGACGTGGGTGTCGGTGGCGCTGTGCCTCGGGCTGGCCTCGCTGGTGGTGCTGCGTGCCGCCGAGTGGCTGACGGTGCTCTCGCTGATGGTCGCCGCGGTGCTGGTCACGACCGCGCTGACCGACGCACGCAGCGTGCTGGGGATGATCTCCGGCGCCGCCTCGTGGGTGCTCAGCGGGGTCCGGGGGCTGCCGCTGCTGGGACGGACGCTGTCGGCCGCGAGCCGGGCGCCGCTGCTGTGGCCGGTGGTGCGCACGGCAGCGGTCTCGCTGGTCGCGTTCGTGGTCTTCGGCGGGCTCTTCGCCTCCGGGGACGCGGTCTTCGGGGCGTGGATGGACCGGCTGTTGCCGCAGATCGAGCTGGCCGACAGCGTCGTGCTGCGCTCGTTCGTGTGGTTCATGGTCGCGGGCGTGGTCCTGGCCGCGTGCTATCTCGCGCTGAACCCGCCGCGCGTGGAGGCCGTCGGGGTCGGGCGGGGGCGTCCGGTCGCGAGGGCGTGGGAGTGGGTGGTGCCCGTCGGGGTCGTCGTGGCGCTCTACGCCGGATTCCTCGTCGCGCAGGCGTCGGCGATGTGGGGCGGGCACGAGTGGGTGCAGCGCACGACCGGGATGACCTATGCCGAGTCCGTGCACCGCGGCTTCGGGCAGCTGACGGTGGCGACCGCGCTGACCCTGGTGACGGTCGCGCTGACCGTGCGCAAGGCCTCGACCGCGACGACGCGGGACCGGCTGCTGCTGCGCGGCGTGCTGGGGACGCTGTGCCTGCTCACGCTGGTGGTGGTGGCCTCGGCGCTCTACCGGATGGCGGTCTACCAGGAGGCCTACGGGTTCACCGTGCTGCGGGTGCTCGTCGACGCCTTCGAGCTGTGGCTGGGGCTGGTCGTGGTGCTGGTGATGGTCGCGGGCGTGCGGCTGCGGGGGGCGTGGCTGCCGAGGGCGGCCCTGCTGTCGGGCGCGGCGATGGTGCTGGTGATCGGGCTGGCCAGCCCGGAGGCGTGGGTGGCCCGGCGCAACATCGAGCGCTTCGAGGAGACGGGGCGGCTGGACGTGGCCTACCTGTCGACCCTGGGCGCCGACGCCGTGCCCGTCATCCAGGAGGGCCTGCCGGAGGATCTCGCGCGCTGCGCGATCGGCTGGGCTCCCGGCGAGCTGGTCGACGACGCGCTGTCCTGGAACCTGGGCCGGGAGCGGGCGATGGCGTCCGCGCCGTGGGTGGTGGGGGCTGGCGGCGGCCCGGCTGACGGCGACCCGGCTGACGGCGGCCCGGCCGATGGTGGCCCGGCTGACGGGGGTCCGGCCGGCAGCGGTCTGGACTGGCCGGGCTGTCCGGCCGAGGTCGGCGGGCCGATTCCGACGCCTCCCCGCTGACCGGGCCCTGGATCGGCGCCATCGACCTGATCCACGGCTCAGATCCATCGAAGCGGGCGACGGTTGTCGGCAGACCTCACAGATGTCGGTAAACCTCACATCTGCCCGGGCAGGAACCTGGGCGGATGTGAGGTTTGGCGACAGATAGCGGGATCACCGACATCGAGAGCCGCCAGGGGCCAGGCATCGCCAACCCCGACCCCAACCCCGACCCGCCCCGGCGTCTCGCGGATGCGCGTCAGCCCTTCTTCAGCTCCGGGAAGTCGGTGTCGCGCCACTCCTGCTGCACGACGCCGGTGGTGCCGGGCATCGTCGCCTCCTGGGCCAGCTCCTCCTCGCGGGCGCGCAGCTCGACGCGGCGGATCTTGCCGGAGATCGTCTTGGGCAGCTCGTAGAACTCGATGCGCCGGACCCGGAGGAAGGGCGCGAGGTTCTCGCGGGCGTGCTCGAGGATCGAGAAGGCCGTCTCCTTCGTCGGCTCGTAGCCGTCGACGAGGGCGATGTAGGCCTTCGGGACCGCCAGGCGGACCTCGTCGGGAGCCGGCACGACCGCCGCCTCGGCCACCGCCGGGTGCTCGATGAGGACCGACTCCAGCTCAAAGGGGCTGATCTTGTAGTCGCTGGCCTTGAACACGTCGTCGGTGCGCCCGACATAGGTGATCATGCCCTTGGCATCCCGCTCGGCGACGTCACCGGTGTGGTAGAAACCGCCGGCCATCGCCTCGGCGTTGCGGACCTCGTCACCCTGGTAGCCGCTCATCAAGGCGACCGGCTTCGCCGACAGGTCCAGGCACAGCTCGCCCTCGCCGGGGCCCTCGATCTTCTCGCCGGTGGCGACGTCGACGAGCACGACCGGCATGCCCGGCAGCGGCTTGCCCATCGAGCCCGGCTTGAGCGGGTCGCCGGGGCAGTTGCCGACCTGGGCGGTGGTCTCGGTCTGGCCGAAGCCGTCGCGCAGGGTCAGGCCCCAGGCCTTCTGGACCTGGGAGATGACCTCGGGGTTGAGCGGCTCGCCGGCGCCGATGATCTCGCGCAGCGCGCCCGGGCCGCCGGAGAGGTCGGCGTTGATGAGCATGCGCCAGACGGTCGGGGGCGCGCAGAAGGTGTTGACGCGGTAGGACCGCAGCACCTTGAGCATCGCGGCCGCGTCGAACCGGCCGTAGTTGTAGACCATGATCGTGGCCTCGCCGATCCACGGGGCGAAGAACAGGCTCCACGCGTGCTTGGCCCACCCGGGGCTGGAGATGTTGAGGTGCACGTCGCCGGGACGGATGCCCAGCCAGAACATCGTCGACATGTGCCCGACGGGATAGCTGATGTGCGTGTGCTCGACCAGCTTCGGTCGCGACGTGGTGCCGGAGGTGAAGTAGAGCAGGAGGCGGTCGGTGGACGCATTGCCCGGGTGCTCGGCCGGGTCCGCAGGGGTCTGGTATGCGGTGTGCAGGTCGATCCACCCGTCCACCTCTCCGACGCTCACCTTGGTGTAGTCGCCGGGCACCTCGTCGAACTTGGGGCAGTCCTCGGGGTTGGCCACGACCATGCGGGCCTCGCCACGGTCGATGCGGTCGCGCAGCTCGGCGGGGCCGACGGCGACGGTGGTCGGCATGATGACGGCGCCGACCTTGATGATGCCCAGCATGGTGTCCCACAGCTCGACCTGGTTGCCGAGCATGACGATGACGCTGTCGCCGCGGCCGATGCCGTGGGCGGTGAGGAAGGCCGCGACCTGGTCGGAGCGGGTGGCGATCTCGTCGAAGGAAAGGGTCTGGTCGGACCCGTCCTCCTCGACCACGATCAGCGCCGTCTTGGTGTTGCCCCGGGCGATCTGGTCGAACCAGTCGATCGCCCAGTTGAAGGAGTCGCCCACGTCGGGGTGACGGAAACGCTCGCGGGCCTCGTCGGGACGGCCCTGCAGCTCCAGGAGGAGATCACGAGCCTCGCGGTATGCGGTGGTGGCGGCATTCTGGGGGCTGGACGTCGTCGTCATAACCCTATGCCTACACCCTGTAGTAGCTCCGTGGGGCGGCGGGTCCGACGAAATCTGGTCCTGCCAGCCACTTCGAGGTTCGCCCCGGCCCGATCCGCGACAGGATGGGCAGATGACATCCCAGCAGCGACAGTCCCTGGACAGCGCCTCCGACGCCCGCGGCCTGGCCGAGCTCGTGCTCGTCCGCCACGGCGAGAGCCAGGGGAACGTGGCCGACCGGGCCGCCCTCGACGCCGGCCAGCCCTATCTCGACCTCGACGTGCGGGACGCCGACGTCGAGCTGTCCGGGACCGGGCGGGAGCAGGCCGAGGCGGTGCGTGACTACCTGCGCTCCCTGCCCGAGGACCAGCGCCCCACGGCGGTGATCAGCTCCCCCTACCTGAGGGCACGGCATACCGCAGAGATCGCTGTCGAGGGGATGGACATCCCGTTCGTCGTCGACGAGCGCGTGCGGGAGCGGGACCTCGGCGCCTTCGACGGGATGACGTGGATCGGGATCGAGCAGGAGTATGCCGAGGAGTCCAAGCGGCGCGGTCGCGTCGGGAAGTACTACTACCGCCCGCCGGGCGGGGAGTCCTGGTGCGACGTGGTGCTGCGCGTGCGGCAGGTGCTGCTGGAGATGCAGGAGCGCTACGCCGGGGAGCGGCTCTGGGTGTTCTCTCACCAGGCCACGATCATGAGCTTCCGCGTCGCCATCGAGGCCCTGGAGGAGAAGGAGGTGCTGGAGGCCGACAAGAAGACGCCGCTGGCCAACTGCTCGATGACGATCTACCGGCCCGGCGAGGAGGGGCTGGAGCTGGTCGCCTACAGCGACACCACCGCTGTGGACCGTGCCGGGGAGGACGTCACCCACGAGCGCTCGCACGGCTCGGAGAACGGCGCAGGGGACGGGACAGCGAGTGGGGCCGGGGACGACTCCTCGGCGCAGGGAGCACGATGAGCCGCCCCGCGCCGGAGGTCGTGACGCCGCACCTGCTGCGCGACTGGCCGCTGCCCGAGCTCCAGGACGACAAGGAGTCGCGCGGGCGGGTGCTGGTCGTCGGCGGCAGCCGGGACAACCCGGGAGGGGCGCTGCTGGCCGCCGAGGCGGCGCTGCGGGTCGGCGCCGGCAAGGTGCAGGTGGTCACGGTGCGCTCGACGGCGACGGCCCTGGCCGTGGCCCTGCCGGAGACGATGGTGCGCGGCGTCGCCGAGACGGCCGCGGGCGAGCTGACCCTGGAGGCCGCCGACGCGGTCGCCGAGCTGGCGCCGGCGTGCGAGGCGGTGCTCATCGGCCCGGGCCTGGGCGACGTGGCGATCGCGCGGGAACTGACCGCGCGCATCCTGCCCGACCTCGACACCCCCGTCGTGCTCGACGCCCTCGCGCTGGCCGCCGTGACCGAGGACCCGGAGTGCCTGAGCCACCTGGCCGGCCGCGCCGTGCTCAGCCCCAACCTGCACGAGCTCGCCCTCACCCTGGGCTGGGACGAGGCCAAGGTTGCCGACGACCCCCGGGAGGCGGCGCTGCGGCTGGCGGCGCGCACCGGTGCCTGCGTCACGGCGGGCGGCCCCGTCTCCTGGACAGCGCACCCGGACGGCCGGTCGTGGCGCGGCTCGGTCGGTGGGCCAGGCCTGGGGACGTCGGGCTCCGGGGACGTGAAGGCGGGCGTGGTGACCGGCCTGGTCGGCCGGGGCGTGGAGCCCTGTCAGGCCGCGGTCTGGGGCAGCCACCTGCACGGGAGCGCCGGCGACCGGCTCACTGCCGAGCTCGGACCGACCGGCTTCCTCTCACGTGAGCTCGCCGTGAGGATCCCGCAGATCCTGGCCGAGCTTGACGCCTGAGCACCCAGACTCGCCGAGCTCGACGCCTGGCTTCCTGAAGAGCGGCGGGGCGATCGCCGCCTGTCCTCACTCCTGCCCGGCCGCGGCCTCCCACGAGTCCTGGGGCTGATAACCCAGCTCCTCGATCGTGCTGGTCATGTCCCAGCGGTGCCGACCGCCGTTGTCGGAGGTGGCGTAGTAGGGCCCGCCGTCAGGGCTGTCCGCCTCGAGCGCGGCACGGAAGACCCGTGCCGTGTCTGCCTCGCTGAGCCACATGGCACGCAGCACCTCGGAGTCGGCCGCACCCCAGTCGCCGCTGCTCCACCCGATCCGCAGCGGCACGAACTCCAGCCCGTGCGCCTCGCGGTAGAACCGGCCGAGCGCCTCCCCGAAGACCTTCGACACCCCATACAGAGAATCCGGCCGGACCGGCATGTCCGGGGTGACCGGCCACTCCTCGTCGATGTCGTAGCCGCCGATGGCGTGGTTGGAGGAGGCGTAGACGACCCGCCGCACGCCCGCCTGCCGCGCCGCCTCGAGGACGTTGCGGGTGCCGGCGATGTTGAGCTCGAGCACGCTGTCCCAATCCGACTCCGGCGACGCCGCGCCCGCGAGGTGGATGACGGCGTCGATGCCCTGGAAGGCCTCGGTCAGGGCGTCGAGGTCGCGGATGTCCAGCTCGCGCGTGCCCTCCGGCGCGTCGGGGTCGGCATCGGTCGCGACAATCTCGTGCTCGTCGGCCAGGGACTCGACGAGGACCTTGCCGACGTCTCCGGCCGCGCCGGTGATGAGAATCTGCATACGGATGACGGTATGCGGTTCACGTCTCCTTCTCCCGGCGAAAGGCAGGTGTATCGTTGGTGTATGGCACGCACCAACATCGACATCGACGACCGGCTGGTCGCCATCGTCATGGAGCGATACGGCCTGACGACGAAGAGGGCGGCGGTCGATCTGGCGCTCCGCCGCCTCGCCGCGCCCGCACCCTCGACCGAGGAGATGCTCCGGATCCGGGGCACGGGCTGGGACGGCGACCTCGACGAGCTGCGCTCCGACTCCGTCACGCCGGTCTGAGCGATCCGGCCATGCTCGTCGACACCTCGGTCTGGGTCGAGTTCCTGCGGGGAACCGGCAGCCGGGCCGACCGCGCCATCGAGGCCCAGCTGGGTTCGGGCGAGCTCGCCACGACCGAGCCGGTGCTCATGGAGCTGCTCGCCGGCGCGCGCGCCGGGCAGCAGGCGGACAACGCCGAGCGGCTCCTCCTCGGCCAGCGGTGGCTGCACGTCGACCCGGTGCTCGACTACCACGCTGCGGCGTCGGTCTACCGGTTGACCCGGAGCACCGGCCACCAGCCCCGTTCCCTCCAGGACTGCCTGATCGCCGCGGTCGCGCTGCGCCACGAGGTGGCGGTGGCGCACCGGGATGCGGACTACGAGCACATCGCGGCCGCGACCGGCCTGCGTGTCGTCGACCTCCGTTAGCCATACCGTGCAGGGATGAAGGACGCCCACTACCTGGAGACCGAGCCGATCGGGCCGCTCTACGAGTGGTTCGCCGACGAGACGGCCGTCACCTCCCCCACCTGGGAGCGGTTGTGCCGCTGGATCGCGGCCACGCCGGCGGTGCAGGACCGGCTGGCCACCCTCCCCGGGATGGCGCGGCAGCCCAACCGCTTCCTCGCCGCGATCCGCTATCTCGGGGGCCCGACCGCACCCGGCCCGGCGTTCCTGGCCTGGCTCGAGCAGGAGTGGCCACGGATCGAGCAGGTCGTCCGGACCCGCATTACCCAGACCAACGAACCCGGCCGCACCGCGGTCACCGCACCCCTCCTCGCCGCCCTCCCCCAGCCGGTGGCGCTGCTGGAGCTGGGGGCGTCGGCGGGGCTGTGCCTCCTGCCGGACCGGTATTCAGCGGCCGGGCTGACCTTCCCCAGCGCCGTGACCGGCACCCCGCCGGGAGACGCTGCGGAGATGCGCGTCGCGGCCAGGTTGGGCGTCGACCTCAACCCCCTCGACGTGGCCGATCCCGACACGCGACGGTGGCTGCGCGCCCTGGTCTGGCCCGAGGAGGAGGACCGCGAGACCCGGCTCCGGGCCGCCCTCGAGATTGCAGCGCTCGACCCGCCGGAGGTGCGTCGGGCCGACCTGACCCAGGAGCCTCACCAGGTGGTCGGGACACTCGTGGACGAGCTGCGGCAGACCGCCCCTGATGCGACACCCGTCGTGCTGCACTCGGCCTTTCTCGCCTATCTCGGGGAGTCCGATCGGCAGGCGGTCTGCGAGGCGATCCGGGCCTCCGGCGCGAGGTGGGTCTCGATGGAGGGCATCCGCGTGGTCACCGAGGTGGAAGCGAGGCTGGACCGGATCGGCGACCCCCCGGACCCCACGGCCTTCGTGCTCGCCCTCGACGGCGAGCCGGTCGGCTGGGCGCAGGCGCACGGACGGTGGGTGCGCTGGGCCTGAGCGACGTCAGCCGCAGGCGTGCTGGCGCAGCGCCTCCAGACCGGCCAGGTCGCCCTCGCCGAGACCGTCCTGGTCGCGGTGCTCCGGGGCCATGAGCTGGGTGGGGTCGTCGGTGTGGCCCAGGCCCAGGACGTGGAGCAGCTCGTGGGTCAGGATCATCTCCCGGTCGTGGCTCTTGTCCCGGAACCAGCCGCCGGGCAGGTCGACGTCGAGGACGACCGAGCCGCCGATCGCGTGCCCGCCCCCTCCCGGGGCGGTCGCGTAGGTCGCCCCGCCGATGCCCGCCGTCGCCCCGTGCAGCTCGCCCACCTCGTCGGCGTCGGCCCAGCCGAGGAGGACGTCCCCGACCCGCTTCTCCCCGAAGGTCCGCTCGTCCGTCTCCCCGGCCACCCGGAAGGTGACCCCGGCGGCCTCGTTGACGGTGGCGATGGAGGAGGCGAGGAGATCCTCATACCCGTCCGGTGCGTGCTCGGGGTTGACCACGACGTCGATCGTCGCCCCGCACGGCCAGGTGATGGGCGCGCCGGAGGAGGTGGTCATCAGGTAGGTGTAGCCGTCGCCGCCGGAGCCCTGCACGCCGTCGAGCGGATCGGTCGTGACGGCGTCGCGCAGGTCGCCGAGGTCCAGGAGCGGTGAGGCCATCACGGTGCCGACGATGACCGCGAGGACGATGAAGAGCGTGCCGACCACACCCAGGCAGGAGCGGCCCCGACGCTCCCGCGGCTCGGCCTCGGTCTCGTCGACGGCCAGCTCGTAGGCGCCGGGCTCGTCGTTCACACCGTCAGTCTGCCCTCCGCGAGCCAGGCGCCATAACCACCGACGAGGTGCTGCACGTCCGTGCGGCCCTCCGCGAGCAGGTGGTCCAGCGCCTGCCCCGACCTGCCTCCCGCGGCGCAGTAGAGCAGGACCGGCCGGTCGGCCGGCAGCTGCGCCCGTCCCGCCAGGAGCTCGCCGAGGGGGACGAGCCTGGCCCCGTCCAGATGCCCTGCGGCGTGCTCGTGTGGCTCCCGCACGTCCACGACCTCCAGGTCCACCTCGCCGGCGGCCCGGCGCAGAAGCAGCTCCTGCACCTCCGGCACGGACAGCTCGGTGCCGGGGGGACGAGGTGAGGGCGCGCCGCATACCTGATCGACCGCCTCGAGCGAGGTGACGGGCTCGCGGTCCGGGTCGGGCGAGGTCGCCAGCTCGCGCCAGGTGGCGGTGAGCGCGTCGTGCACGAGGAGGCGGTCGACGAGCGGGCGACCGGCGCCGGTGAGGAGCTTGACCGCCTCGGCCCCCATCGCGGCACCGACCGCCGCGCAGAGCACGCCCAGCACGCCCGCGCCGGAGCAGGTCGGCACGGACGCCGCATCCGGCGGGTCCGGGAAGAGGTCGCGGTAGGTCGCCCCCCGCCCCGGCCAGGACACGCTGACCTGGCCCTCGAAGCGGAGGATGGTGCCCCACACCGACGGCGTGCCGAGGATCTCGCAGGCGTCGGCGACCAGATAGCGGGTCGCGAAGTTGTCGCTGCCGTCCAGCACGAGGTCGTAGCCGCCGACGATCTCGAGCGCGTTGTCGACGGTGAGGCGTTCGGGGTGGGCGCGCAGCGTGATCGCGGGGTCGATCCGGGCCACGGCGTCGCGGGCGGACTCGACCTTGGGCCGGCCGACGTCGGAGGTGCCGTGGATCACCTGGCGGTGCAGGTTGGACTCCTCGACCACGTCGTCGTCGACCACCCCGAGCGTGCCGACGCCGGCCGCCGCGAGGTAGAGCAGCGTCGGCGACCCGAGCCCGCCCGCGCCGATGACCAGCACCTTCGCGGCGAGGAGGCGGCGCTGCCCGAGGTCGCCGATCTCGGGCAGGAGGAGGTGGCGGGCGTAGCGGGCGGTCTGCGCGGCGGTGAGCGGGGGGCCGGGTTCGACGAGCGGGGGGTATGGGGTGCCCGCGCCGGTCGGGTGCTCGGTCGCCGCCGTGGGGGCGCCGCTCACAGGTCGGCCCGCCCCTCGACGGGTGAGGACGCCAGCGCGTGACGGCGTCGCGGGATGCGGCCGGCGTGCCGTGCGTGATGGCCGGCGAGCACGGCGTGGCGGAAGGCCTGCGCCATCCGGGCGGGGTCGTGCGCGCGGGTGACCGCGCTGGCCAGGAGGACCGCGTCGCAGCCCAGCTCCATCGCCAAGGCCGCGTCGGAGGCGGTGCCGATCCCGGCGTCGAGGACGACCGGGACGCTGGCGCGGCTGACGATGAGCTCGATGTTGTGCGGGTTGAGGATGCCCAGGCCGGTCCCGATCGGGGCGCCCAGCGGCATCACGACAGAGGCACCGACCTCCTCCAGGCGCAGGGCCGTGACGGGGTCGTCGTTGGTGTAGGCGAAGACCACGAAGCCGTCCGCCACGAGCTGCTCGGTCGCGTCGACGAGCTCGAGGGGGTCGGGCAGGAGGGTGGTCTCGTCGGCGATGACCTCGACCTTGATCCAGCTGGTCTCCAGGGCCTCGCGGGCCAGCTGGGCGGTCAGGACGGCCTCGCGGGCGGTGTAGCAGCCGGCCGTGTTGGGCAGGATCCGGATGCCGCGATCGGTGAGCAGCCGATAGATCGAGCCCCCCTCGGCCGGGGTGTAGCGGCGCATCGCCACCGTGGTCAGCTCGGTGCCGGAAGCGTCGAGCGCCTCGCCGAGCACGTCGAGGCTGGGCAGCCCGCCGGTGCCCATGATGAGCCGCGAGCCCATCTCGACGCCGTCGACGACGAAAGGCTCCACCTCAGCCACCCTGCACCGCCGTGACGATGTCGACCGACTGGCCGTCGGCCAGCTCGGTGGCCTCCCACCGGGTGCGGGGCACGACGGCCCCGTCGAGGGCGACCGCGACGCCCAGGCCGGCCCCGTCCGTGGGGCGGCCGTCGGGGCCGACCTCGCGCCCGGTGAGCTTCTGGACGAGGGTGCGGCAGGTGGCTGGGGCCTCGAGGGTGCGGGGCTGTCCGTTGAGGGTGATGGTCAGGGTCATCGCGGGTCCTCCTCCGGGATGGTGGCTGGCTGGTCGGTGGCGTGGTGGTCCGTGGCGTGGTGGTCGATGGCGTGGCGGTGGGTGGCGTGGTGGTGGGTGGCCGGCCGGAAACGCAGGGGGTCGAAGGGCGTCAGGTCGGGCAGCTCGGGCAGGGCGTCCGCGGTGACGGCATCGGTGAGGCCGAGCAGCCGGGTCACGGCCGCCGCGATCGCCGGGGCGAGCAGGATGCCGTTGCGGTAGGTCCCGGTCGCCACGACCAGCCCCTCCGCCGGCAGGCGGCCCAGCAGCGGGGCGTTGTCGGGCGTGCCGGGACGCGGCCTGGCAACCACCTCGGCCAGCTCGCACTCGGCCAGCGCGGGCACGATCCTGATGGCGTCGCTGAGCAGCTCGTGCAGCCCGCCGACGTGGACACCAGCCCGACCGTCCTCCCGCGAGGTGGCGCCGAGGACCACGCTGCCGTCGGCCCGCGGGACGAGATAGACCGGCCGCCCCACGACCCTCCCCCGCACCGAGCCGGCCAGGACCTGGTCCGTCCGGGCCGGCGGGCGCAGGCGCAGGACGTCCCCGTAGACCGGCCGCAGCGCCCCGGTCAGGTCGGCCCCGAGCCCCTCGAGGTCCTTGGCCGCGACCGCGTTGGCGACCACGACCGCGTCCGCCTCGAGGGTCGTGCCGTCCTCCAGCCGCACCCCGCGGACCGGCGCGGACGGGTCGCCCGAGTGCAGGATCCCGGACGCCCGCGCGGGCACATGCGCCTCCGCCCGGGCCGCAGTGAGCGCCTCGAGCAGCGCCGACCCCAGCGTCCGCGGATCGACCTGGTGGTCCCCCTCGGCGAGCACCGCGCAGGAGATCCGCGGGGAGAGCAGCGGCTCCCGGCGCCGAGCCTCCCGGGTGGTCAGCAACTGGGAAGCGAGGCCGAGCCCCGTGCTGAGCCGGTGCAGATCGGTCAGCGCCTCCCGGTCGGCGGCGTCGGCGCCCACCACGAGGGTGGGGGTGGTCCGGTGGCCGAGCTCCTCCGTCCCCTGCCCGAGCGCCTCCGCCACGTCCTCGACGAAGGCGGGGTATGCGGTGGCGCCCGCGAGGCACAGCCTCCCCAGCTCTTCCTCGCGGTAGTAGGTCTCGGTGACCGCGGCGAGCATCCCCGCCGCCGCGTAGGTCGCTCCCTGACCGGGAGCAGGGTCGACGACGGTGACCTCGGCCCCGCCGCGGTGCAGGGTCCAGGCGGTGGCCAGTCCGACCAGCCCGGCCCCGATCACGACGACTCGCACGCCATCCTCCCTCCGCCGGCATGACCCGGACAGGTTCGAGCGGTCGGCGAGACGTTCGCCCTCTCAGCCACCGTGCACCTGACCGGTGCGGCGTGGCTCCCGCGGATAGGGCCACCACCCTACGCGAGGGGTGATGGACCCGGGGCGCCGCCGGGGTGGCGTACGGTGCCGCCCATGAACCGCATACCTTCCTCCCCCTCGGACGCCGTCCGCGCGCGGCTGGACCGGTCACGGCTCTACCTGTGCACCGACGCGCGGCGGGAGCAGGGCGATCTGGACGCCTTCGTCGCGGCCTGCTTCGCGGGCGGGGTGGACATCATCCAGCTGCGGGACAAGACCCTGGAGGCCGCCGAAGAGCTGGAGCTGCTGGAGGTCCTGGCCCGGCGCGCGCGGGAGGCGGACGCGCTGTTCAGCGTCAACGACCGCGCCGACCTGGCGGTCCTCTCGGGGGCCGACGTGCTGCACGTCGGGCAGGGGGACCTCACGCCCGCCCAGTGCCGCCAGCTGGCGCCCGGCGCGCTGGTGGGCCGGTCCAGCCACGACGTGACACAGATGGCCACGGAGCGGGACGAGCCGGCGGTGGACTACCTCTGCACGGGTCCGGTCTGGGCCACCCCGACCAAGCCCGGCCGACCCGGGGTGGGGCTGGACCTGGTGCGGGCGGCCGCCGAGGGCCCGCAGGCCAAGCCGTGGTTCGCGATCGGCGGGATCGACGAGTCCAACCTCGGCGAGGTGCTGGACGCCGGCGCCACACGGGTCGTGGTCGTGCGGGTGCTCACCGGCGCCGACGACCCCGAGTCCGTCGCCCGACGGCTGCGGTCACGCCTGGGCTGAGCCGCGTCGCCGGCCGAGGGGGCCCGTCAGCCGACCGGCCCAGAGGGGCCCGTCAGCCGCCCAGGCCCCGCAGCATCTCCTCGAAGGGCGTGACCTCCTGGGACACCTCGGTGCCGGAGGTGCGGCGCCGCGGCCCGTCGAGGTCGCGGTCGTTGGGCGCGAAGCCGGCGACCGCGCCGGACTCGGCCACGACCAGTGCCGCCAGCTCGGAGGCTGCGCGGGAGATCCGCGAGGTCAACGAGCTGCCGCCCTCGCCGCCGCCGAAGTCCTCGGTCGCGGCGAAGACGCTGGTGGGGACGACGACCGAGCGCAGGTAGGTGAACAGCGGGCGCATCGCGTGGTCCAGGACCAGCGAGTGGCGGGCGGTCCCGGCGGTCGCGGCGATGATCACCGGCATGCCGTTGATGGCGTCGGTGTCCAGGACGTCCATGAACATCTTGAACAGACCCGAATAGCTGGCCGTGAAGACCGGCGACACGGCGATCAGGCCGTCGGCGGCGGTGACCTTGTCACGGGCGGCCTTGACCGCCTCGGTCGGCATGCCGCCGGTGGTCATCGTGGTGGCGAGGTCGTGCGCCAGCTCGCGCAGCTCGATCACCTCGACGGTGGCGCTCTCGCCCCGGGCGCTGACCTGGGTGGTCACGGCCTCGGCGATCCGGTCGGCCAGCAGGCGTGTGGAGGAGGGCTGGGACAGGCCGGCGGTGATGACGACGATCGTGCGGGACATCGCGGGCTCCTTCTTTCGGTATGCGGTGGCTCGGGTCGGGCTACGGGCTCGGCAGCGCGCGGGAAAGGTGGGTCGCACCGCCCCCGGCGTGCGGTGCGGTGCGACGGTGTCAGACCCCGGCCCGCGCGGCGGCGCGCTCGGCCGCGGACCGGGCGGGGGCGACGAGGTGGTGCGGCGCGTCCGGCCCGGCCTCGACGAGCGAGGCGTGGGTGGGCGGGTCGCTGGGGACGTGGGCGGGACGGCGAGCCTCGAACTCCTTGCGCAGCACGGGCACGACCTCCGTGCCCAGGATCTCGATCTGCTCCAGCACCATCTCGGTCGGCAGACCGGCGTGGTCCATCAAGAAGAGCTGGCGCTGGTAGTCGCCCACCTGGTCGGCGAAGCCGAGGGTGCGCTCGATGACCATCTCGGGGGTGCCGACGGTCAGCGGGGTCGCGCGGGTGAACTGCTCCAGGCTCGGGCCGTGGCCGTAGACCGGGGCGTTGTCGAAGAAGGGACGGAAGACCTTCTTCGCCTCCGCCTCCGTGGAGGCCATGAAGGCCTGCCCGCCGAGCCCGACGATCGCCTGGTCGGCCCCGCCGTGGCCGTAGTGCTCGAAGCGATGACGGTAGAGGTGCACCATCTGGGCGGTGTGCTCCATGTTCCAGAAGATGTTGTTGTGGAAGAAGCCGTCGCCGTAGTAGGCGGCCTGCTCGGCGATCTCGGTCGAGCGGATCGAGCCGTGCCACACGAACGGCGGGGTGCCGTCGAGCGGACGCGGGGTGGAGGTGAAGCCCTGCAGCGGCGTGCGGAACTTGCCCTGCCAGTCCACGACCTCCTCGCGCCAGAGGCGACGCAGGAGGTGGTAGTTCTCGATCGCCATCGGGATGCCCTGGCGGATGTCCTTGCCGAACCACGGGTAGACCGGGCCGGTGTTGCCGCGACCCATCATCAGGTCCATCCGGCCGTCGGAGAGGTGCTGGAGGAAGGCATAGTCCTCGGCGATCCGCACCGGGTCGGTGGTGGTGATGAGCGTGGTCGAGGTCGAGAGGGTGATCCGCTCGGTCTGGGCCGCGATGTAGGCCAGGTGCGTCGTGGGGGCCGACGGCACGAACGGCGGGTTGTGGTGCTGACCGGTCGCGAAGACGTCGAGCCCGACCTCCTCGGCCTTGAGCGCGATCGCGGTGATGGCCTTGATGCGCTCGGCCTCAGTCGGGGTCCGGCCGGTGGTGGGGTCCATGGTCACGTCGCCGACGCTGAAGACACCGAACTGCATGGCGGTTCACTCCTCGTTGTTAGTTGATGAGTCAACTATATCAACTGCGACACCCTCCGCGCTATTCCAGGGGTCCTTGGGGGGTATGCGGTGTGGTTGGCTGGCGCGCATGAGCGCGAGGGGCGGAGCGGGTCGGGTCGGCACGTGGGTGCGGCGCATCCTGGTCGGGGCGCTGGCGGTGGTGGCGCTGCTGGTCGCCGGCAAGGCCCTGCGCCTGGCCACCCTCGAGTGGCGCACCGCGGGTGCCGCGACCGAGGCCCTGGAGGAGAGCCGCATACCCGCACGGCAGAACGCGGCCGAGCTGCGCGGACTGGTCGAGCGTGGCCTCGGTGCGCCGGTGGCGCACTCGGCGGAGGGCGTGCGCTGCCTGGTCCGCAGCGCCGACCAGGGCTGGTTCGCGGCCTACTACTACCAGGAGTGCGCGTGGGTGACGATCGACTACGTGCCGGTGGAGCCGGACGAGCTGTCGGCGATCGTGACCGAGCACGTCGGGGCGGGCAGCGCGGACCAGGCGTGCCCTCGGCTCTACCTGCCGGTCGAGGAGGAGGACGAGAGGTTCGGCCACCTGCCGGTGCACGCGTTCCCGCCGGGCGAGGCGGGGCGTGACTGCGCCCTGCCGCAGCTGGGGGCCGGGCGGGGCGGTGACGTGGTGCAGCCGACGGAGACGATCGTGGTGGAGCCGGTGGCCGCCGGCGACCTGGACCGGTCGACGGGCTGGGTCGCCGTGGAGCACCAGGAGCGCTTCTTCCGCCAGGACCTCGGCTGCGGCTTCGGGGTGATCTTCTGCAACCGGCCGATGGGTGAGCCGGCGATGCCGCGGGTCGGCGAGGGCTGAGCGTCGGGAGGGGACGACCGTCAGTCGATGAGGCCGGCGGCGCGGGCGGAGGCCACGGCCGCGGTCCGGCTCTCCGCGCCGAGCTTGGCGAAGACGTGGTTGAGGTGGGTCTTGACCGTGGCCTCGCTGACGACCAGCCGCCTGGCGACATCCCGGTTGGACAGCCCCTCGGCGACCAGCCCCAGGACCTCGAGCTCACGGGCGGAGAGGTCGGCGCGTCGGACGCGCATGCTCGACACGACCCGTTCGGTGAGCTCGGGGCCCAGCACCGACTCGCCGCGGGCGGCGGCCATGATCGCCTCGACGATGGTGGTCGGGTGGGCGTCCTTGAGGAGATAGCCGGCGGCCTCGGCCTCGACGGCCCGGACGACGTCGACGTCGTGGTCGTAGGTCGTCAGGATCAGCACGGCCGGCACCGGCCCGGGCCCGGAGCGCACGGCGCGGGTGACCGCCACCCCGTCCGGACCCTCTCCGAGGCGCAGGTCGCACAGGATGACGTCGGGCCGGAGCCGGGCCGCCGCGTCGATGGCCGCCTGCCCGTCGGGCGCCTCGCCGACCACCTCCAGCCCCGGCTGGACCGACAGCAGGGCGATAAGCCCGGCCCGGACGACCGGGTGGTCGTCGACGACCAGGACGGTGACAGTCCGGTCCGGCCGCGCGCCCATGTCGCCCGCGCTCACGCCACCCTCGCCCATGTCGCCCACGCTCATGCCGACCTCCAGGCCAGGGGCACGTAGGCACCCACCGCCGTGCCGCCGCCCGGCTCGGACTCCACGTCCAGGCCGCCGCCCAGCTCGCGCAGGCGCTGACGGGAGGCGCGCAGGCCGTACCCGCCCCGGGTCAGATCGCGACCGGCCTCCCCCTCGCTCGAGCGCACCTGGGCCACGTCGAAGCCGCGGCCGTCGTCGACGATGTCCAGCCGCACGGAGTCCTCCGCCTCGGCCAGGGTCACCACGACGGAGCGCGCCTCGGCGTGCTGACGGACGTTGGCCAGGGCGGACTGGGCCACCCGCAGGAGCGCGACCTCCACGACCGGGGGGAGCGAGGTGACATCGCCCTCGACCCGGACCTCACCGCATACCCCGGTCTCGTCCTGGAGCCGCGCGACGATGCGTCGCAGGGCCTCGGCGAGCCCGCTCTCCAGCGGCGCGGGCGCGAGCGAGCCGACGACCTGGCGCGCCTCCTCGAGACCGTCGGCGGCGGAGGTCTCGATCTGGGCGAGCAGCCGGCGCCCGGCGGCGGGATCCTCGGTGGCGGCGCGGGCGAGCAGCAGGATCGAGGAGAAGCCCTGCGCGAGCGTGTCGTGGATGTCCCGCGAGAGCCTGGTGCGCTCCTCGAGGACGCCGGCCGAGCGCTGGGCCTGGGCGAGCTCGGCGTGCAGCACCTCGGTCTCCTCCTGCGCGGCCACGAGGGAGGCGAGGAGGCGCTCGCGCTCGAGCCCGTCGCGCACGAGCAGCTGCTGCCCGCGGGAGAGGGCGAGCGCGAAGACCATGCCGACGGCGGGGCCGACGACCTCGGCCAGGCTGATCCCGCCGCTCCACGGCCGGGCGATGACGACGGCCAGGACGAAGACGCTGACGCCGACCCCGACGCGCAGCGGCAGCAGGTGGCCGGCCAGCAGCCACAACGAGAAGGCCACCCACACCAGGTGGGGCGACACCGCGACCGCGACCAGCCAGCAGGCGACCAGGCCGAGCAGCCACCAGCCGCCCCGGCCGATGCCGGCACCGTCCGGCAGGTCGGCGGTGCCGGGGGGATCCACGGTATGCGGCGTCCCGCCCGACCCCTCCCTCCCACCTGGACCTGTGGGGACGCGGGCGGCACAGTGGGCGCCGACCGCATACCAGACCAGGAGCAGGAGGGTGCTGAGCAGCAGGGGCAGGAGCGGCTCACGCAGGGTGAGCGCGCGGCCCGCACCGACCCCGACGAGCAGCAGGAAGAGCGCGTGCTGGACCAGCGCCAGGCGGCGGATCATCGCGGCGGTCGACGCTCTCACCCCCTCATCGTGTCAGGGCGGGCTCGCGCTCGGGCTCCGGCGTGGCGGTCAGGTCGATGTCCTCGGCGTGCCGCGGCGTGTGCGCGGGCCGGCTCGGCCACCAGAAGCGGTCGCCCAGGATCGAGATGACGGCGGGCACGAAGAGGGTGCGGACCACCAGGGTGTCGACCACGACGCCGAGCCCCACGATCAGACCGAGCTGGCCCAGGGTGATGAGCGGGAGCACCCCGAGGGCGGCGAAGACGCCGGCCAGGACGATGCCGGCGCTGGTGATGACGACGCCGGTCGTGCGGACCCCGGTGACGACGGCGGCGCGGGTGCTCTGGCCGGGGACCTCGGAGCGGACGCGGTGGGCCAGGAAGATCGTGTAGTCGATGCCCAGCGCCACCAGGATGAGGAAGGCGAGCAGCGGCACGTCGGTGTCGAGGGCGCCGAAGCCGAACCACTGCCGGCCGATCCAGGCGCCGGCGCCGATCGCGGCGACGGTGCTGGCCACGTTGATGACGAGCAGCACCACGGGGGCGACGAGGGAGCGCAGGAGCAGGGCCAGGACGACCGCGACGACGGCCAGGACGAGCGGGACGACGAGCCGCATGTCGCTGGCGGCCGCCTCGCGGGAGTCGACGTCGGTGGCGGGCGAGCCGCCGACCAGGGCGTCGGCACCGGGCACGGCCTGCAGGGTCTCGCGCAGCTCGTGCACGAGGTCGCGCTCGGCCTGCGTGCCGGGGGCGGCGTCGCCGACGACCGTGAGGGTGGCGATGTCGCCGCGGGAGGCGGTCTGCCCGGCGGCACCGGGGCGGACCATGGCGATCCCGTGGATGTCCTCGACCGCGGCGGCGACCTCCTCGAGGGCGGCGGCGTCGGTGACGATCGTGAACGGCGCGGCGCTGCCGGCCGGGAAGTGCTGGGAGATGACCTCGATGCCGGCGCTGGACTCGTTGGCGACCCGGAAGCGGTCGACCTGGCTCAGCCCGACGGTGGTGCCCAGGAGGCCGGAGCTCATCACGGCCAGCAGGGCCGCGCCGGCGACGAGGACGCGCCAGGGGTGGCGGACCACGGTGGTGGCCACGGCGCCCCAGGGGTCGCGACGGAAGGAGGGCCGCCCGCCGGTCGTGGCGGTGGTGACGGGCGTCGTGGCCGTCTCGGGCCGCGGGATGAACGGCCAGAACGCCCCACGGCCCACGACGGCCAGCGCCGGGGGCAGCACGACGATGACGGCGGCGAGCGCCACGACCAGGCCGACGGCGGAGGCGATGCCCAGGCCGCGGGTGCCCGGGAGGGTCGCCAGGGCCAGGGTGCTCAGGGCCAGGACGACGGCCACGTTGCTGGCCAGGATGGCCGGGACGCTGCCGCGCCAGGCGACGCGCAGGGCCTCGCGGTGGTCGTCGTGGCGGCGCAGCTCCTCGCGGTAGCGGGAGATCATCAGCAGCGCGTAGTTGGCGCCCGCCCCGAAGACCAGGACGCTGATGATGCCGGCGTCGAAGTTGAGGTCGAAGCGCTCGCCCACGACGCCGGTGATGACCCCGGCGAGCTGGTCGGCGATCCCGACCACGGTCAGCGGCACGAGCCACAGGATGGGCGAGCGGTAGGTGAGCAGGAGCAGCACCGCCACGACCGCGATCGTGACCAGCAGCAGCCGGACGTTGGCGCCGTCGAAGGAGGCGGCCAGGTCGGCGCCGAAGGCCGCCCCACCGGTGGTGTGGGAGGTCAGTCCGTCGGGCAGGCCGTCGGCGACGGCGCCGCGGACCTCGTCGACGGTGGCCCGCATCGCGTCGTTGTCGAGGGTGTCGACCTGCACCGGCACCTGGATCATGCCGGCACGGCCGTCCTCGCTCATGATCGGCCCGAACGACTCCTGCCCCTCGGCCGCGGGCAGGCTCCCGGTGAGCTCGCCCAGCCCCTTCTTGTCCTCATCGGTGAGGGCCGCGCCGTCCTCCCGTGTGGCGACCACGACCAGCGGCTGGACGTCGGCGTCGGGCAGCTCCTCCGTCAGCTGCGTGACCAGGGAGGATTCGGCGCTCGCGGGTGCGGACCCGTGGCCGGCGGCGACCTCGGCCCCGCGCAGCGAGCCGATCACGCCGACGGCGACGAGGGTGGCGAGGACGAGGGCGGCCCAGGCGGACAGGCGCCCGGTGAGCAGACGTGGCAGACGGTTGGCAAGCATGCCTTCGACGGTATGGAGAGGGGCGGGTCGGTCTCGCCCCGTCCGCCTCAACCCTTCGGTTGATCCCGTCGGTGGGCCCCCGGCGGTTGAGCCGTCAGGCGCTGCGGCGGGCGACGACCGCGACGCGGACGGCACCGAGGAGGCCCAGCACCAGGAAGCCGGCGGCGAGGGCGACGGCGATCCCGGTCGCCTGGCCGAAGCCGTCGGCCAGCGTCTGGGCCACGGCCGGCGCCGAGTCACCCAGGTGCGCGAAGGGGCCACCACCGCTCCTGACCAGGGGGATCACGCCACCGGCGGAGTCGATCACCGACTGCTGGAGCTGGTCGGCCTGACCGGCGGGCAGGCCGGGCACGTCGGCCAGCCGGCCGGGCAGCACCCAGGCCAGCGCCGCGGCCAGGCTGGTGCCGGCCAGGGCGCTGCCCACGGCCGAGCCGACCTGGCGGACCGTCGACTGGGTCGCCGACGCCGAGCCGGACTGCTCCGGCGGCACGTCACGCAGGACGGTCGAGGTGAGCTGGGCCGAGGCGAGCCCCAGGCCCACGCCGTAGACGACGAGCGGGAGCACGAGCCACCACGTCGACAGGTCGGGCCGGGTGGTCAGGGCGAGCGCCGCCAGCCCGAGCAGCTCGAGCACGAGCCCGCCGACGACGACCGTGGACGGTGACCAGCGCTCGGCCAGGTGCCGGGCCGTGCTGCCCGCGACGAACGCGCCGAAGGCCATCGCCGACAGGACGATCCCGGCGCGCATGATCGACATGCCGAGAGCGTTGACGAGATAGAGCGGGAGGACGAAGACGAGCGCGAACTCGCCGGCCGCGACGGCCATGGCGGTCAGGTTGCCCCAGCTGAAGGTGGGCACCCGGAAGAGGGTGAGGTCGAGCAGGGCCGACCGCTGGACGCGCGCGCGGTGCAGCTCCCAGCGGACGAAGAGCGCCAGGAAGACCAGGCCGAGCAGGATCGCGGCGGGGACCGGTGACACCGGCCAGGTCTGCGGCCAGGTGAGGCCCCAGAGGGTGAAGTCTGTCTTGGGCGTCCACCAGCCGAGGGCGGTGGCCTCGATCAGACCGAAGACCACCAGCGCCATGCCGATGGCGCTGGTCAGCAGCCCGTCGACGTCGAGGCCGCGGCCGCCCTTCTCCCCCTTGCTCTCCGGCACGACCAGGAGGGCGCCGGCGAGCACGGCCAGGCCGAGCGGGACGTTGACGTAGAAGATCCAGCGCCAGTCGGCGATCGTGGTCAGCCAGCCGCCCAGCAGCGGGCCGATCGCCGCGGTGCCCGCCATGACCGCGCCCCAGATGCCGAAGGCGGTGGCGCGGTCTCGGCCCCGGAAGGTCGCGTTGACGGTGGACAGGGTGGCGGGCAGGACGAGCGCGCCGCCGACGCCCTGGAACGCGCGTGCCGCGATCAGGGTGTCGCCCGACCCGGCCGCGCCGGCGAGCACGCTGCCCGCCACGAAGATGACGATGCCGACGATGAGCATCAGGCGGCGGCCGAGCCGGTCCCCCAGCCGGCCGCTGGCCAGCAGCAGCGCGGCGAAGACCATGGCGTAGAGGCTGTTGACCCACTGCGCCTCGGTCAGGTGCAGGTCGAGATCGTCGATGATCCTCGGCAGCGCCACGCCGACGATGGTCCCGTCGAGGACGATCATCGCCAGCGCGGCGGCCAGGACACCGAGGGCCGCCCAGCGGCGCCTCGGTCGCGCGACCGCGGCCTCGGCCGTGCGCCCTGGGTCGAGCTGGGACCCGGTCACCGGGTCTCGACCAGCTCCTGGTCGGACGCGCTGTCCAGGCGGGCCTGCACGGTCTTGGTCTGACGGCCGATCGCGAGCAGGAGCAGGATGAGCGCGGCGGTGAGGGTCATGTGGCCCAGGCCGGAGACACCGGCGAGCGCGGGGCTGTCGGCCCACGGCTTGTCCAGGATCTGGACGCTGCCCTTGAAGGCCATCATGCCGACGGTCAGGACGAGGCCGGCGTTGAGCAGGTGCACGCCCCAGCGCATCCACTTGTCGCGGGTCAGCGCCGGCATGAGCACGCCCAGGCCCAGCAGGACGAGCATGAAGATGGTGCCCCAGGTCAGGGCGTGGGTGTGGACGAGGCCGAGCTGGCTGGGGCTGGCGAAGTCGAACTCGTTGAGCTTGGTGAACTCGCGGTAGTAGAGGCCACCCGCCAGCCCGATCGCGGTCCAGGCGGCAGCGGAACGGAAGAGATAGGTGAGCATGCCTCCCACCGTAGGACGCGCCGTCGTCGACCTCACCCGGCCGGCATCAACCTTTCGGTTGGTCCGGCCTGGTCACGCCAGGTTCGGCCGGTGTCGCGCACGAGGAGACCGCGCACCGCATACCCGGCGATCAGCTCCTCCCACTCAAGGTGCGGCTCCTCCAGCAGCTCGAGGTCCCGCGCCAGGATGCGGATCAGGAAGATCTCGCTCTCGGTCATCGCGATCGCGTTGCCGGGGCAGCGGTGCGGGCCGTCGCCGAAGCTCATCACCTCGGCGCGCACGCCCTTGGGCAGGTCTCGGCCGGGGCACAGGGCGAGGGGGTCGGGGGTGACGTGGTCGGGGTCGGTGTTGGCGGCGCGGACATAGAGGTCCAGGCGGGATCCGGCGGGTATGCGGTGCTCCTCACCTCCGTCGGTGAGCACCAGCTCGGTCTCGGCGCGACGGTAGAGATGGCCCACGACCGGCTCCAGGCGCAGGATCTCCAGCAGGATCTCGGAGCGGCGGGCGGAGTCGCCGTCCAGGAAGTCGGCGCGCAGGTCAGGCTGCTCCAGGAGGTGCCAGACCGCGATCTGGAGGAACTCGCGGGTGGTGACCATCCCGGCGGCGCCGTAGGTGATGCACTCCATGACGATCTCGACGTCGGAGTAGTCGTGGTCGAGCAGGTGGGAGATGACGTCCTGCTGGCGCTCGGCGCGGCGGGCCCTGATCGCGGGTCGGACGTCGCGCAGGTAGAACGCGGTGGTCTGGGCGAGCTTGGGCAGCGAGGTCAGGGTCGCGGGGATACGCCGCCACCCGCTGACGGTCCCGGTGCTGCGCAGCATCGCGTCGGGGACGTCGAAGAACCGGACGAGCCGGTGCGCCATACCCTCCTGCTCGCTGTCGGTGAGGCCGATGACGCGGGCGGCGACCTGGGCGGAGAAGTGCAGCGTGATCTCGGACAGGTCGACCGGCCGGTGGTCGTCGAGCCTGGCCAGGAGGGTGTCGGCGCGCTCCTCCATGAGCTCGCGGTAGCGACGGTCGACGGTGGCGGGGGCGAAGTAGCGGGCGATCGCCGTGCGCTGCTTCTTGTGCTCGGGGCCGTCGAGGTAGAGGACCGGCATGTGCGGCAGCGTGGCCGAGGCGCGGACCATCTCGGCGGCGAAGCCAGCCTGCACCGCACCGGGGGTCCGGAGCACCTCCCGCACCAGGGGCAGGGAGCGGATGTGCCAGGTGCCGTCGATCTGCTCGATCGCGGGGCCGCCCGCTTCGCCCGGGTAGGACGTCTTGCGCTGGCAGGCGGTCATGTCTCGACAGTACGCCTAGGCGGGGGGCCTCACTCCTTGGCGTCGGACCAGCGCTCGACCACAGTGGCGTCGGCCACGAAGCGGACCAGCTCGGAGCCGGTCCAGCGGCGGGCGCTGGCGGTGAGGGCCTCGTGCAGCCGGGCGATGACGAGGTCGGCGTGGTCCTCGTCGACGTGGATGAGCAGCTCGTCGTGCAGGCACAGGACGATGCGGGCGTCGAGGTCGCGGGTGGTCGCGCGCACGGTGGCCGCCCAGGCCTTGAAGAGCTCGGCCGCCGAGCCCTGGATGACGGCGTTGCGGGCGAAGCGGCCGCGGGCGTTGTCGGCGCCGGGGTTGGTGCCGATGGGCGTGTGCTCTACGCCGTGGTCGGTGCGGATGACGCGGCCGCCGTAGGTGTGGACCGGCTCGCCCCGGCGACCCGTCTCGTAGGCCCGGTCCAGGTGGGCCATCGCGACCGGGTAGGCCCGCTCCAGGCCGCGCAGGGCCTCGCCGGCGGCGCCGGAGCGCTGGCCGTACATCGCGGCCAGGACCGCGACCTTGGCGACCGCGCGCTCGACCCCGAGGCGGGCGGCGACCGGGGCGTAGAGGTCGTCGGCCCGGGTGGCGGCGGCGAAGGCCTGGTCGCCAGAGACGGCCGCCAGCACGCGCGGCTCGATCTGCCCGAGGTCGGCGCGGACGAGCAGGTGGCCCGGCTCGGCGGCGACGGCGG
This sequence comes from Ornithinimicrobium panacihumi, assembly GCF_052073805.1. Classification (NCBI taxonomy): domain Bacteria; kingdom Bacillati; phylum Actinomycetota; class Actinomycetes; order Micrococcales; family Ornithinimicrobiaceae; genus Ornithinimicrobium; species Ornithinimicrobium panacihumi. The sequence continues at coordinate 157,502 of NZ_JBQGWG010000004.1, forward strand.
TCCGCAGCACGGCGGGCAGGTTGTGCAGGCCGGCCTGGGCGGTCATCCGACCGGCTGCGCCGTCGCAGACCGTCCAGGCACCGCGGAGCCGGTCGTCGGGGCCGACGTGCTCGTCGAGCCAGCGGTGGCCGTAGGTCGTCGCGATCCGCTCCTCGGCCCGCCACTCCAGCAGCGCCGGCACGACCGGGTGCTGCCCGAGGTGGCGCTGCAGCTCCCACTTGCGCGTCGACTCCACGCGCACCCCGACGGTGTCGAGCATCGCCTTGACGGCGGCTGGATTGCGCAGGTCGGGCCGGTAGTCGCCCGGCAGGTGGCGCCACACGGCGCTGTCGCGCTCCTCCCGTATGCGGCGCGCGTCCGCCTCGTCCTTCGGCCGGGGGCCGGCCGCCCCGACGATGACGCGCAGGGCCTCGGCGCGGTCGATGGGCAGTCCGTCATGCTCGAGCTCGGCGACCAGCAGCGCGGCGGCGGACTCGGAGATGGCCGTCGCCAGCACCCGCCCGCCCCGGGCCGCCGCAGCGGCGTGCTGACGCTCGGCGCAGGCCAGGGCGGCGCGCGCCCACTCGCGCAGGCGGTCGGGATCGGCCAGGCGGGCGGGCACGTGCGCGTCCCCGCGCAGGTGCCCGTCGGGGCGGACGAGCTCGGTCGACGGGTCGAGGGCTGCCGCGGCGAAGTCGAAGAGGTCGCCGCTGGGCGGGGCCGGCGCCTCGGCCGGGTCCAGCCCGGCAGCGACCGCCCAGACCCGCGAGGGCTCGGCCGCCCACCCGCCGTGCAGGACCCGGTGCACCTCGGCCAGGTCCCAGAGCCGCTGCAGCCGGACGCCGTGGGCCAGCAACCAGGGCGCCACCGTGCCGAAGGACCACGTGACGAAGCGGACCTGGCCCGTCGCGTCCAGCCGGGCCACCTCCTGCGCGATCTCCCCCGGCTCCCCCACGAGGTCGACGCCCTCGCCCACCAGCGCCATGAGCCCCGCACCGTCGCCGGTGCCGGTGGCGACGATGGCGAGCGGCTTCATACCCAGAACGTAGCCAGCCGGGGCCACCGACTCGCAGCCACTCGCCAGCAACCCCGGGTTGTGCGGCGAAATCCACGTCGACAAACAGGATCTCGCCGCACAACCCGGAGTTCCTCCTCCGGTGCGGCCTTGACCCTCTCGTGGGGGGAGGGATGAGGCTGGGCTCGTGCGACGTTGAGGAAAGGGACGTCCAGCACATGGACGTCCAGCACATGGACGTCCAGCACATGGACGTCGAGGAATGCGACGTCGAGAAGCAGGTCACCCACGAAGGAGCAGACATGACGACCCTGGAGCAGGCCATGCTGGCGGTCCGGCACGCCGACCCCAGGGTGCGGCAGGAGGCCGCGATGCGGCTCGGCGGCCTCGCCGACCCGTCCGTCGGCCGCGAACTCGTGGACCTGCTGGTGGCCGAGCCGGACTTCTACGTGCGCGAGACGCTGACCTGGGTCGTCGTGGCCCAGCAGGAGTCGACGCTGCCGCACCTCGTGGCCGCGCTCGACGGTGACGCCCCCTCGCGCGTCCAGGTGCTGCACGCGCTCAGCAAGATCCGGGACACCAGCGAGGACGTGGTCGACCGGATCGTCCCTCTCGCCCAGGACGACGACCCTGCGGTGGCGGCCAAGGCCTGGTGGGCGCTGGGACGGACCGCGGAGCCGCGGACCGCACCCGTGCTCGTGGCGCACCTGGGCTCCGGCGACGACGAGGTGCGTCGCGCGCTGACCAGTGCGCTGGAGCAGTTCGGCGCGCCGGCCGTGCCCGCGCTGGCCGAGCAGCTGGCCGACCCCTCCCCCGCCGTGCGTCGGCACGCCCTCGAGGCGCTGTCGGCCATCGGCGACCCCGGTGCGCGCGGGGCCGTGGATGCGCTGGTCGCCCTGGTCGGACGGTCGGGCGCCAAGGACGAGCTGGTCCTGGCGGTCGAGGCGCTCGGACAGCTGGACGTGCCCGAGAAGAGGGCGGCGCTGGAGCGCCTGCGCTCGGGTGAGGACACCTGGCTGGCCACGATGGCCGACTGGCTGCTGACCGACCTCGACCGTCGGCGGGAGCAGGTGGAGCGGCGCGAGCGCGTGCGACGAGGCACCCCGGATGAGCCCGGCCAGTAGGTACACCGGCGCGAGCGTGTCCGACGGGACACCGAGGGGATCGAGCGCGGCGAGTAGCGTGCCCGTGTGCAACCACTCCTCCTCGGGCTGACCCTCGGCCTGGCCGCCGGGGTCAGCCCGGGGCCGCTGCTCGTGCTGGTCGTCACGGCCGCGCTCAGGTCGGGCTGGCGGGCCGGTGCCCTCGCGGCCTGCGCGCCGCTGGTCTCCGACGCGGTCGTCGTGGGGGTCACGCTGCTGCTCCTGGACCAGCTGCCCGCACGGGCGCTGTCGGTCCTGGCCCTGGCCGGTGCCGTCTTCGTGGCCTGGACCGGCGTCCAGACGATCCGCGAGTCGCGCACGGCCACCCTGCAGGTGGCCGCCCCCGACCGGCGGACCGAGACGTGGCGGGCGGTGCGGCAGGCCGGCCTGGTCAACCTGCTCAGCCCGCACCCGTGGCTGTTCTGGGCCACGGTGCTCGGGCCGTTGACCCTGACGACCTGGCGCGAGGCCCCGACCGGTGCGCTACTGCTGGTCGGCGGCTTCTACCTGGCGATCGTGGGCTCGAAGGCGGCCATCTCGGTCGTCGTCGCGCAGGGGCGGCGCTGGTTGACCGACCGGTCCTACCGTCGCGTGCTGCTCGGGGCGGGCGTGCTCCTGCTCGTCGCCGCCGTGGCGATGGCGGTGGAGTTCGGACCGGCGGCGCTCGGGCTGGGCTGAGGTCGGGGCTGGACGCCGCCAGCGGAACGTCCCCGTCCGATCACCGTCAGGTGGCCGGACGTTCACCCGGAGGCCACCCGGATTCGACCTGAGGTGCCTAGGTTCGCGAAGGCGGCATGCCGCATACCCCCGTCTGCCGTTCGCCCGCACGTCCCGTGACCCGAACCTCCCCACCCGAGAGGCCCCCATGTCCCTGCGCACCGCCCTGACCCTCGCCGTGGCCGGCACCCTCGTCGCCACCCCGGCCTTCGCCGGCATCGTCGCCGAGCCCGTGCAGCACACCGCCGACGGCGCCGCCCTCACCCTGACCCCGGTCGGCACCCACGAGACCGGGATCTTCGACGAGTCCGCCGCCGAGATCGTCACCTGGCACGCCGCCGCCCAGCGCACCCTGGTCGTCAACGCGACCTCCGGCTCGGTCGACGTCCTGGACGCCGCCGACCCGACCGCCCCGACCAAGATCTACGAGATCAACGCCGCCGGCACCGCCGCCGCGGACGGCTCGGTGATCCCCGAGGGCGCCATCGCCAACTCGGTCGCGGTCCGCGAGGACGGGCTGGGCGTCGCCGCCGTCGAGGCCCCGGAGAAGACCGACGCCGGCTGGCTGGTCGTCTTCGACGCCGACGCCGACGCACCCTCGATCCTGGGCGCCTACCGCGTCGGTGCGCTGCCCGACATGGTCACGCTGACCCCTCGCGGCGACAGCGCGCTGGTCGCCAACGAGGGCGAGCCGGCCGAGGACTACGGCGTCGACCCCGAGGGCTCGATCTCCGTCGTCGCCCTGCCCAAGCACAAGACCGACAAGGGCAGGTCCGGCCAGCACGGCCCGCAGGCCATCACCCAGGACAAGGTCGCCACCGCCGACTTCCACGCCTTCGAGGGCGGCAACCTGCCCGAGGGCGTGCGGATCTTCGGTGGGCGCGAGGACGCCGGCACCGGCACCCCGGAGTTCCCGGTGTCGGAGAACCTGGAGCCGGAATACATCACCCTGTCCAAGAACGGCAGGACCGCCTGGGTCTCGCTCCAGGAGGCCAACGCGCTGGCCGTCGTCGACGTGAGGTCCGCCACCGTCACCGACATCCTGCCGCTGGGCACCGTGGACCGCATGGAGGTCCCCTTCGACCCCTCCGACAAGGACGACGAGATCGACCTGGGCACCTGGCCGGTGCAGGGCTTCCGCCTGCCCGACGCGATCGACTCCTACCAGGTCAAGGGCACCACCTATCTGGTCACCGCCAACGAGGGCGACTCCCGCGACTGGGACGGCTACTCCGAGGAGGCCCGCGTCAAGAACCTCGGCAAGAAGGGCCTGCCGCCGGTGTGCGACTCGGTGGCCGCGCAGGTCGGCATGACCGTGGAGGAGCTGCAGGAGGACGAGAACCTCGGCCGCCTCAACATCACCCTCGCGCAGGGCTACGACGAGGCGCAGGGCTGCTACGCAGAGCTGTTCACCTACGGCTCGCGCGGCTTCTCGATCTTCGACGGTGCCGGCACCCTGGTCTTCGACTCGGGCTCGCAGTTCGAGGAGACCATCGCGGCCGCCGTGCCCGACTACTTCAACTCCAACCACTCCGAGACCAACGTCGAGGGCCGCTCGGACGACAAGGGCCCCGAGCCCGAGGGCGTCGTCATCGGCGAGGTCGACGGCCGCACCTATGCCTTCATCGGGCTGGAGCGGATCGGCGGCGTGATGGTCTACGACATCACCGACCCCGCGGGCGCCTTCTACGTCACCTACGTCAACAACCGCGACTTCTCGGTCTCGGTCGAGGACGCGGACGACATCTCCGCCGCGCTGGCGCAGGCGGGCGACCTGGGCGCGGAGGGCCTGGACTTCGTGCCGGCCAAGGAGTCGCCCACCGGTGAGGCGCTGGTGATCGTCGGCAACGAGGTCTCCGGCACCACGACCTTCTTCGAGGTCACCGACCTCCGGTGACCGGGCCGCCCCGCGTGCCTCTTTCAGGGGGAGGCGCGCCGGGCCGTGTCGGCCGGTGTCCGCCCGTCGTGGGTGGGCACCGGCCGATGCGTTCTGCGTGAGGTCGGTCGGTGCGCCGTCCTAGCGTGGGGCGCATGTACAGCACCGTGGCGATCAGCGGCTATCGCTCACTGCGCGACGTGCGGCTGCCGCTCGGTCGGCTCACCGTGGTCACCGGCGCCAACGGCACGGGCAAGTCGAGCGTCTACCGGGCGCTGCGGCTCCTCGCCGACTGCGGGGCCGGCCGCGTCGTGGGGTCGCTGGCGCGCGAGGGGGGTCTGGAGTCTGCGCTCTGGGCCGGTCCCGAGACGCTCGGGGGCGCCAGGAGGGGGTATGCGGTGGAAGGCACCGTCCGCAAGGGGCGGGTCTCGTTGCTGCTCGGGGTCGGTGGGCCCGACCTGTCCTACCTGGTCGACCTGGGGATCCCCGTGCAGTCCGGCTCGGCCTTCGACCGCGATCCGGAGGTGAAGCGGGAGGCGGTCTGGACCGGCCCGGTGATGCGGCCCGCGACCTTGCTCGCCCGGCGCAAGCACCAGGGCGTCGAGGTCCGCGACGACGACGGTCGCTGGCAGAAGGCCCCGGTCAACGTCCCGACCTGGGCCAGCATGCTGACCGAGGTGGTCGACCCGGCGGCCGCACCCGAGCTGTGGGCGGTGCGGGAGGAGCTGCGTTCGTGGCGCTTCTACGACGGCTTCCGGGTCGACGCCGCCAGCCCGGCGCGGATCGCGCAGGTGGGGACCCGCACGTGGGCGCTGGCCGACGACGGCTCCGACCTGGCCGCAGCGCTGCAGACGATCCGGGAGGACAGCCGCTCGGCGCTGGACGAGGCGGTGGCCGACGCCTTCGACGGGGCGCGCCTGGAGGTCGCCGCGACGGACGGTCTCTTCGACGTGCGGCTCCACCAGCCCGGGATGCTGCGGCCGCTGCGGGCGGCCGAGCTCTCCGACGGGACGCTGCGCTACCTGCTGTGGCTTGCCGCCCTGCTCACCCCGATCCCGCCGCGGCTGCTCGCGCTGAACGAGCCCGAGACCTCGCTCCACCCGTCCTTGGTCGCGCCGCTGGCCCGGCTCGTCGCGGCCGCCTCGCGCCGCACCCAGATCGTGGTCGTCACCCACTCTGAGCCGTTGATCCAGGCGCTCTGCGACGAGCTGACCGATGGCCGTGACCCGCGCGAGGACGACCTCGAGGACGATGAGGGCGGCCTCGGAGGGGACGGCGAACTCCCGCCCCTGCGCATCCTCGAGCTGACCAAGGACCTCGGCGAGACTCTCGTGGCCGGCCAGGGTCTGCTCACCCGGCCACGCTGGGAGTGGGGGAAGCGCTGAGGCAGCGGGCTCGCGCTGAGGCGGGCGGGGTCGCACCTTCGTCCGGTATGTGATCCGTCGTCCGGTTCCTTCCGGACGACTGATCACATACCGGACGACGGATCAGCTTCGGGGGCGGAGATGGCCCGGGGACGGAGCTGGTGGGGCGGGGATGGCGGGGTGGGGATGGCCGGGGGCGGGGCGAGGATGGCTTGGCGCAGGCACGGCCATGAGCGGGGCGGGGATGGCTGGGTCAGGGGTCGATGCGGCCGTCGCCGTAGGTCGTCTCCACCTCGCTGACGACGATGCGGTAGCCGTCGTACCAGCGGGCGACCTGCTCCTTGGCCACCTGGTGGTGCGGAAACCGCGCGAGCTGGGCCACCGACTGGCGGTCAGTGAAGTAGTAGATGGCGTTGACCTGGCCGGCGAGGGGCCCGTCCTCGGGGGCGACCCACTTCTCGACGCGGACGAAGCCGGGCAGGTTCTGGGCGTGCTCGGCGATCTGGGCGTCCAGGCGGTAGAAGTCGTCGTCGTAGGTGCCCGGCAGGAAGATGAACTGGCAGCAGATCACGCGCTGACCTCCGGTGCGGGCGGGGCCACCTTGTCGACCTTGACCAGGAGCCGCTCGATGGTGCCGCGGGTGCGGGTCGTCGCCCGGACGGGCACGGTGCCGACGGGCACGCTGCCTGCGGGGACACCCGCGGCGCGGGCAGGTGGCCGCTCGAGCTCGGCGGTGAGATTCCCCGAGATCTGCCCGGCCCGGCGGAAGGCGGTGGCGTGGACCATGCCGAGCTCACTGTCGACGGAGTGCACCACCACGTCACCGTGCCGCGAGGTCCAGGGCACCTCGAGGTCCAGGCCGTCGGCGGGCACGACGAAGGTCAGCACGTCCTGGTAGAGCTCCATCCCCTCCGGCGCCTCGGTGACCGGCGGGGGCAGGGCCTCCACGGCACGCCGGAGCGAGGCGAGGTCGAGGACGACTGCGAGATCCGCATACCCCGCCTCCTCCGCGAGCCGGGCCAGGGCGGAGGCGACGACCGCGCGGGGGTCGCCCGTGGTGTCGATGACCGCGGTGCCGTTGGTCTGGAAGGTGAGCACCCAGCTCGCGCCGCCCGCCTCGAGGGAGGAGCGCAGCTGGTCGGTCGTCGGCATGCGCTTCTGCCCCTGGTTGAGGTTGCGGAAGAGCACCGCGGCCCGGGGCACCTCAGCCCTCGAAGATCGCGCTGTAGGCGTTGAGCGCGAGCTGCCCGCCGAGGTGGGCGTAGAGGACGGTGGAGTCGCGCGGGATGTCGCCGTCGCGGACGAGGTCGATCAGGCCGGCCATCGACTTGCCCTCGTAGACGGGGTCGATGATGACGCCCTCGAGCTCGCCGGTGGTGCGGATCGCGTCGATGGTGGACTGCACCGGGATGCCGTAGTAGTCGCCGGCCCAGCCCTCGCGAATGTCGATCTCGTCCTCGCGCAGCGGGCGGCCCAGGCCGATCAGCTCGGCGGTGTGGTTGTGGACGGGGCTGGGGCCGAAGGTGAGGGGATAGCGCTCGAAGTCGGTGATGGCCATGGTGGCTCCATGTGGGTATGGGGTGGGTCAGGTGTCGGGGGAGAGCTGACGGGTCAGGTGTCGGGGGAGAGCTGACGGGTCAGGTGTCGGGTCAGCTCTCCGGGGAGCGGCGGCGCAGACGTGGCCAAGGACCGCGGTGGACGTCGGCCTCCAGCAGGGGCGGCTCGGCGACGTCACGCACCTCGGCGTCCGGGACGGCGGCGACGCCATCGGGCTGAGTCTCTGGTGGGGACTCGGGCGACGCAGACACGGCCGGCAGCGACTCCGGCAGCAGGGACTCCGGCTCGACCGGCAGGACCTCGGGCCGCTTGGCCTGGCGCTGGTCGCCCGAGGACTCCCCGCGCAGCCGACGACGGATCCACGGCCGCAGGTGCGAGGTGACCCACTCGCGGTCGGCCTGCAGCGACTCGAAGCGGCCCAGGGCCGGCGCCTCGGCCAGCGGCTCGACCCAGTCCCGGACCTCAAAGGGCATACCGAGCGTCCACAGCGCCTGCGCCGCGATCCGGGCGTGACCCTCGGAGCTGAAGTGGATGCGGTCCTGGCCCCACATCCGCGGGTCGCGCAGGGAGCGCATCGTGTAGATGTCGACGACGAAGGCGCCGGTGCGCTGGCCGACGGCCCAGAGCTCGGCGGTGTACTCGACCATGCGTGGGTGCACCCGGTTGACGAGCGAGGCCCACGCGACGTTCGGTGCCGTGAACAGCAGGACGTCGGCGCCGGTGTCGCGGATCCGCTCGACCCCCGCCTCGAGCTTACCCATGACCTCCTCGAGGGAGACCCGGGGCCGCAGGACGTCGTTGCCGCCGGCCGAGAAGCTGACCAGGTCGGGGGTGAGCGAGAGCGCCACCTCCAGCTGCTCGTCGAGGATCTGGTCGATGAGCCGGCCGCGGATGGCGAGGTTGGCATAGCCGAAGGGCAGCCCCAGCTCGGCGTTGCGGGCCGCGAGCGCCGAGGCGACGCGGTCGGACCAGCCGATGTACTCCCCCTCCTGGCGGGGGTCGGCGTCGACCATCCCCTCGGTGAACGAGTCGCCGATGGCGACGAAACGCTCCCACTCGCGGGGCTCGGCCGGGCGTGGACGGGTGGGCATGGAGCCAGCCTAGTCGAGGGGGCAGGCCCGTAGGATCCTGCTCATGCTGCGCGCGATCGCCCGACGGGTCCCCGGTGCCAGGCTGGTCGCCGGTCGCGTCCGGGAACTGGTGCCGCGGTCGGCCGGCGAGGACCTGGGCCGCGTGGTCACCGACAAGCCGGGGTCCACCCCGCGCGCCGACTGGAGTGCCGGGCTGGTGACCAGCCTCGCCGACGAGGGGCACGTGCCCAGCTCCGGTGCGGCCGCCACGGACCCGCGCGCCTACCCCAGCTTCGTGACCCATCTCTACGAGGCGAGGAGATATCGGGCCCGGCTCGCCGCCCAGGGGCTCAAGGGCCACCCGCGCCGCGAGATCACCAAGAAGCTGCAGAACCACGCCCTGGCCGCCAGCCACGGCATCACCCCTCCGGTCATCCACGCGGTGTGGCGCCGGGCCGAGGAGATCGACCTGTCCGTGCTGCCCGACGAGTTCGTGGTGAAGTCCAACGGAGGGGCGGGGTCCAGGGGCGTCTACCCGCTGCGGCGGGTGGACGGTGAGCCTGACGGGTATGAGGTGGCCGACCAGACCCGGCGACGGATCACCGGGGCAGAGGTGGTCGCCCACCTGACGAGTGATCCCAAGCTGTCCGGTCCGTGGTTCGCCGAGGAGCTGCTCGTCCCGGACACCGGCGGTGACGGGTTGCCGCAGGACGTGAAGCTCTATGCCTTCTACGGGCAGGTGGGCTACGGCTTCGCGCGCCGCGCCCGGGTCCATGGCGGGGTCGGCGTGCGCCGCGGGAGGGTCGAGTTCCGTTATGTGGACGGGGCGGGCCAGGACATCGAGATGCGCCAGGAGCCCTCGGACACCGACGTGCCCTTGACCCCCCAGCTCCAGGAGATGCTCGAGCACGCGCGGACCCTCTCGCTGGCGGTGCCGCTGCCCTTCGTGCGGGTCGACCTCTACGGGACGACCCGGGGCGTGGTCATGGGCGAGCTGACCCTGCTGCCGGGAGGGAACCAGCACTACCTGACCGCCCAGGACGCGCGGCTGGGGAGGCTGTGGGAGGAGGCCGAGATGCGTCTCCAGATGGACCTGGTGGGTGGTCGGCCGTTCGCGATCCTGCCCGGGGAGCAGCCGGTGCCCGAGATCCTTCAGCCCTACCTGCCCCGACGCTGAGGAGGCTGGCGCCGCCGTGGTCGCGCCGGCTCAGATGAGCCCGGCCAGGAGCAGCCAGAGCGGGATCGTCACCAGCCCGGCCCCGGTCTGCACGGCGATGATCGCCGCCATCAGGGGCGCGTCCCCGCCCAGCCGGCGGGCCAGCACGTAGGCGCTCGACGCCGTCGGCAGCGACTGGAAGAGGACCGCCACCACGGCGGTCGGGCCCGACAGCCCCAGCGCCGCGGCGAGGGCCAGGGTGATGACAGGGACGAGCGCGAACCGGAAGAGCATCGACCACCCGATGAGCACGGAGGTCGTCCTCGTGCCGCGGGGACGGCGCAGTCCCGCCCCCACGCAGAGCAGCCCGACGGGCAGCGCCGCTCCGCCCAGGATGCGGAGGAGCTCACCGACCGCGACGAGGAACTCGCCGAGGACCGGCGCCCCCACCAGGCCCTGCCCGGCGGCCGTCCCGCCGATCGCGTGCAGGCCGAGCCCGACGACGCAGGCCGCGACGAGCGGGTTGGTCACGATCTCGCGCGCGACGTCGGACCAGGAGGTGATGCCGCTGCCGTGCCGGGCCAGGGTGATCGTCGAGGTGATGTTGACGATCGGCACCAGGACGGCGTTGCACAGCGCGGCCAGCGCCAGACCCTCCGCACCCCACAGCGCGGTGGCCACCACCAGGCCGATGTAGTTGTTGAACCGCACCCCGCCCTGGAAGACGGAGGTGAAGGCCGGTCCGTCGTCGGGGGAGATGAGGCGTCGTGAGCTCCATACCGCCAGCGCCCCCAGGACCGAGGAGGCCGCGAGCACGACCGCCATGGTGCCCACGCGCAGACCGGTGAAGTCCGCCCGCGCGAGGCCGGAGATGAACAGCGAGGGAAGCAGGACGAAGTAGGCCAGCCGCTCCAGGCCCCGCCAGAAGTCGTCGCCGAAGCGGAAGCGGATCCGCAGGACGCGGCCGAGCAGGATGAGGGCGGCGGTCGGCAGCAGCGCGGAGAGCAGGGCCCCGGCGTCGATCGTCACGGCATCAGGAGCGGCGGCGGGCGCCACCGACGGATGCGCCACGGCCGGAGGTGTAGCGATGCTCGTGCCGACCGGTCCCGTCCGCCGGCTCGTCCAGGTCGGTCCCGTGCTCGGCGTAGGACAGCGCCTCGGCCAGCAGGTCGTGGACGTGCTGGCTGGTCGTGGAGTAGTAGGCGTAGGTCGCCTCCCGCCGGGCGGTGACGATGCCCGCCAGCCGGAGCTTGGCCAGGTGCTGGCTCACCACGGTCGGGCCGGCCCCCACGTGCTCGGCGAGGTCGTTGACGCTGCGCTCCCCCTGCTGCAGCACCCACAGGATCTTGATCCGCGTCGGGTCGGTGAGCAGCTTGAAGGTCTCCGCCGCCCGGTCCGCATGGTGGTCGTCGGGCACGACGGGATCGCGGTCACGCCCGTCGTGGGCCGGCGGGAGCTCTGCGTGAGGTGACGACACCTGGCCAGGATAGCAATCTGCACACCTGTGCAGATATGAATAGAATGGGCGGGTGCCAGCACCGCGCCCTGATCACGACCCTTCGCACGACGGCCACCCCCATGAGGGGCGGCACGCGCACGACCGTCGGCACGACCACGGTCATGAGCACGGTCATGAGGACGGGCACTCCCACGACCACGACGGCCTCTGGGGACGCCTCAAGCACGCGGTCGTGCCGCACAGCCACGACCACACCGAGAGCGTCTTGGTCGGTGAGGAGGCGCGGGCGCACGGCATCCGGGCGGCGTGGATCAGCCTGGTCGTGATGGGGCTGACCGCGCTGGGACAGGTCGTCATCGTCTGGCTCAGCGGATCGGTCGCGCTGCTGGCGGACACCGTCCACAACCTCGGTCACCTCGCCACCACGATCCCGCTGATCATGGCCTTCCGGCTGGCGGGGCGGGCGGCGACCGAGCGCTACAGCTATGGCTTCCGGCGCGCCGAGGACATCGTCGGTCTGCTCATCGCCGGCGTCATCGCGCTGTCGGCTGGCCTGATCATCTGGGAGTCGCTCAAGGCGCTGACCCAGGAGCGCGAGCTGACCCACCTGGGCTGGGTCTTCGCCGCCGGGCTGGTCGGCTTCGTGGGCAACGAGCTGGTCGCGGTCTACCGCATCCGCGCCGGGCGCCGCATCGGCTCGGCCGCGCTGGTGGCCGAGGGCAACCACGCGCGGGCCGACGGCCTGACCTCGCTGGCGGTCGTGGTCGGAGCGGTCGCCGCCTGGCTCGGGCACCCCGAATGGGACGCGGTCATCGGGCTGGTCATCGCCGCCATGATCCTGTGGATCCTGGTCCTGTCGCTGCGGTCGGTGATCCGTCGCCTCATGGACGGGGTCGACGCGGGCGTCGTGCCCGGTATGCGGCAGGCCGCCACCTCGGTCCCTGGCGTCCGTGCCGTGGACTCGGTCCGCGCCCGGTGGAGCGGCCACCTGCTCCAGGGCGAGCTGGTCGTGCGCGCCGAGCCGACGCTGACGGTCAGCGCGGCGGACGAGCTCGCCGCCTCCGTGGAGGAGGCCGTCCGGGAGGTCACCCCGCACCTGGCCGAGGCGGTCGTGACCGTGCGCCCGGCACGCTGATCCGAGCAGGCCCCGTCGGGGAGGGCGGGGTCAGGCGGGCAGGACGTCGCCCAGCCGACGTGGGCGCAGGCCGCGCGACCGCAGGGTGCGCACCGCCTCGCGGGTGCCGACCGCGGTGCCGCTGCCGGGCCGGTTGATGTGGGCCAGCGCGATACCCCCCGGCTGCAGGGTCAGCAGGTTGGCCGCAACCTGGTCGGCCGTGGCCGTGGCGCCGAGATCCGCGTTGACGCTGAACCCGACCATCGGTGTGCCCATGGCCGAGGCGATCGCCACCCCGACGTCATCGGCGTGGGCCGTCCCCGGGCGGAACCACCGCGAGCGCCGGCCCCAGAGCAGGCGGAGGATCCGGTGGCCGCGGGCGATCTCGTTGTAGGCCTCCGCGGCGTCGGCGGTGCCGGCGATGCCGTAGGCATCCTGCCCCTCGACCGTCAGCGGAAGGTGCCGGTCCCCGTGGTTGGCCAGCTCGAAGAGAGGGTCGGCGGCCAGCTCCGAGACCACGTCGGCGTTGGCCAGCATCCACGGCCTGGTGAGGAACAACGTCGCCGGGACCCGCTCCTGCCGGAGGACGGTGAGCAGCTCGACGTCCAGCTCCAGGCGCGATCCCGAGCAGGCGTCGAAGGTGAGGACGACCTCGTCGGGCGAGTCGAAGGTCGAGATGATGCCCGGGCCCTCCAGCCCGAACCAGCTCGGTCGACGGCCGGCGAAGGTGCCGACGGTCTCCTCCCGTCCAGGGAGGTCGGCGCGCAGGAAGCCGCGCAGCTCCTCGGCCCGCGGGGCTGCGAGCAGGGTGGCGGCCGAGGAGGTCAGCAGACCGACGACGGCCCGGCGGCTCGGCCCGCCGGGCGCGGGGGCGTCCCTCCGATGCCCCATGGCCGATCTCTCCCTCGTCCTCCCGCCGGATGTCCATCGTGGCACAGGCACGGGGCGGCGGACGGTGAACAGCACGGCGCCCACCCCGGGTGGACCGGGGCGGGCGCCGTGGAAGTCGTCAGGCTGGGTCAGCCGTTGACGCGCTCCTTCAGCTTCGAGCCCTGCTTGAAGCCGACCGACTTGCTGGCCGCGATCTGGATCTCGGCGCCGGTCTGGGGGTTGCGGCCGGTGCGGGCAGCGCGCTCGCGCACCTCAAAGGTGCCGAAGCCGGGGAAGGCAACCTTCTCGCCCTTGGCGAGCTCGGCGCCAACGGCCTCGAGGACGGCGCTGACGACCTTGTCGGCAGCAGCCTGCGTCATGCCGGCCTCGCGTGCGACAGCCTCGACAATGACCTTCTTGCTCATGGGTACAGCCCTTTCATCGACTGAGTGGGTCGGTCAACGGTATGCAGATCGGCGCCGGAATTTCCAACGCCACGCCCGAAAACCGCTCTGTGGTGCGAGTTTCTGCGCCGATTTCGGCCTTCCGGGGGCCCTGAGCGCCCGTGAACCAGCCCCGGGCCAGCCGTGGGCCGGGCCTCCGGTGGCCTAATCTTGCGCTCATGGCCCATCCCGAGCGCAGGATCGACCGGGCGGTCGCCGCCTACAGCGAGCTCGAGCCGCGCCTGCACCGCGTCACCGACGAGGCCATCGCCACGCTCACCGCGCTCATCGACGACGCGGGCATCAACTACCTCACGGTCACCGGGCGCACCAAGACCGCGGCCTCCTTCGCCGCCAAGGCCCGCCGCTACGAGGGCGCCCCGGAGGACGTCGACCCGCTGCGGGCGATCACCGACCAGGTCGGGACCCGGATCATCACCTACGTGCGTGCCGACGTGCAGGCGGTCGCGGACCTGCTCAGCGAGCACTACACCGTCCTGGAGGACCGGGACATGGGGCAGGAGACGGCCAGCGAGGGCCGCTTCGGCTACTCCAGCCGCCACCTGCTCCTCTCCACCCTGCCGCCGGGGCCGGACGGCGAGCTGCCCGGCTACGACCCGCAGACCTCCTTCTCGGTCCAGCTGCGCACCGTCCTGCAGCACGCGTGGGCCGAGTTCGAGCACGACGTCCGCTACAAGGGCACGATCCCGCCCGAGCAGGTCCCCGACCTGGACCGTCGCTTCACGCTCGCCGCGGGCCTGCTGGAGCTGGCGGACAACGAGTTCACCGCGATCCGCGACCGCATCCAGGCGGGGCTGTCCGGCGGCACCGTCGCCGGGGACAGCGGCGACCCCCGGGTGAGCCCGCAGGAGCTGGCCACCTTCCTGGCCGGCCGCTACTCCTCGGCCGGGTGGTCGCGCACCGAGCACTACGAGTGGATCGCCACGCTCATGCTCGAGGCCGGCATCGCCTCCCTGGACGAGCTCAGCGCGGTCCTGGGCGACGTGGACAACACCGCGGTCACCGCCGCGATGGGCTACAAGTACCCGCCCGGGGCCGTCCGCCGCCTCGACGACGACCTCCTCGTCAGCCTCGGGGAGAGGTATGTGGCACTCCCGGGCAACGAACGCCGTCGCGAACCTCTTCGGGCCAGGTTGGCCAAGGTCCAGGAGGACCGGGGTGGGGACGAGCGTGCCGAGCCAAGAGGTGGAGAGACAGGACGCGCAGAAGCGGGACGTGCAGAGGCAGGAGAGGACCGTGGTGACGTCGACGCGGAGTCGTGAACCTCATACCGGAGGTCGTGGAGTCCTGATCACCGGCGCCTCCCGGGGCGTCGGTGCGGCCGCCGCCCGGGTCTTCGCCGAGGCCGGCGACCGGGTCGTCGTGCACTACCGGGGCGCGGAGGAGCGGGCGCGCGAGGTGCTCGCGAGCCTGCCGGGCGAGGGTCACTCCCTGCTGCGGGCCGACCTGACCTCGCCCGAGGAGACGCGCGAGCTGGCCGCACGGGCGATCGTGGCGCTGGGGCGGATCGACGTGCTGGTCAACAACGCCGCGCTCTTCCTCGACCCTGCCGGGGAGGGCAGCCGGCGCGGCGACCACCGGATCACCGACGTCGACTACGAGGACTGGGTGCGGGCGTGGCGCACCACCCTGGAGACCAACCTGCTCGGTCCGGCGAACCTGACCTGGTGCGTGGCCAGGCACATGATGGAGGTGCCGGCGGCCGAGGGCGCGCCGGCGGGACGGGTCGTCAACGTCGGGTCGCGGGGGGCCTACCGGGGAGAGCCGGACGTGCCTGCCTACGGGGCGAGCAAGGCGGGGCTGCACGCCTTCGGCCAGTCGATGGCCGTCGCGCTGGCGCCGCACGGGATCGGCGTGGTCTCGATCGCGCCCGGCTTCATCGCGACCGACATGGCGGCGCAGGTGCTCGACGGACCGGGCGGGGACGCGGTGCGGGCGCAGAGCCCCTTCGGCCGGGTCGCGGAGGCCGACGAGGTGGCCCGGGCGATCTGGGCGCTGTCACGGCCGGAGGCGCAGTGGGCCTCGGGGTCGGTCGTGGACTTCAACGGCGCGAGCTACCTGCGGTGAGCCGCGACCTGCCGCCCGCCGGGGCGCACGGCGGCGACGGTGTCGCGGTGGCGCGCGCCCTGGGGATCGACCCTGCCGACCTGCTCGACCTGTCGCAGAACATGAACCCCGCCGCCCCCGACGTCGGCGCGCTGGTCTCCCGGCACCTCGAGGCGCTCGGGCGCTATGCCGACCCGCGCGAGGCCACGGGGCTGCTGGCCGACGCGCTGGGCGTGGGGCCCGAGCGGCTGCTGCTGACCAACGGCGGCAGCGAGGCCATCCACCTCGTCCACCAGGAGCTGGGCGGGCACGTGCGCAGCGAGCCGGAGTTCGGCCTGCACCCCCGCGGCGAGGGTGGCCCGACTTGGCGCACGGACCCGCACAGCCCGACCGGGCGCCTGGCGCTGCCCGGCGAGGTGGCCGACGTGTGGGACGAGGCCTTCTACGCCCTGGCGACCGGTCGGTGGACCGCCGGGCGCGACGGCGTGGTGGTGGTCGGCTCACTGACCAAGACCTTCCACTGCCCCGGGCTGCGGCTGGGCTACGTGCTCGCCGACCCCGCGGTGGTCGAGGCCTGCGCGCGGCGGCAGCCGCACTGGTCGGTCTCGACGCTGGCGCTGGCCGTGCTGCCCGACCTGCTGGAGCGGGCCGAGCTGCCGGCGTGGGCGGCGACCGTCGCCGGCCTGCGCGCCGAGCTGGTCGGCCTGCTGCAGGGCCACGGCCTGGAGGTCGAGGCGGCGGACGCCCCGTGGGTGCTGGTGCACGAGCCTCACCTGCGCGAGCGTCTCGCGCCCCACGGCGTGCTGGTGAGGGACTGCACCAGCTTCGGCCTCCCCGGTGTGGCCCGGGTGGCGGTGCCGGGCCCCGACGGGCTGGAGCGGCTGGCCGGCGTGCTCGACCGGGCGTGGCGCGGAGCACCCCCGGGACGGGAGTAGGCTGTCCCCGTCGTGCAGGACGAAGTCCGGTGAGAACCCGGCACTGACCCGCAACGGTGGAGCGCCCGGCCAGATGGTCCAGGGACGCCGAGTCCGGTCGAACTGCCCGACGATCCGTAACCACTCGCCCTCGAGGACCCAGGGGCCGGTTCGGACGGCGGACCCGGAGCACTCTCGCGGACTGTCGCTCGAGCACCCAGACCTCGACCGACAGGAGAAGCACCATGAACCGCCTCACCCGCGCCACCTTGAGCGTGACGGCCCTTTCCGCCCTCGTCCTCGCCGGCTGCAGCGTCAAGGACACCGACACCGGCGCCCAGACCTCCGGCACCCAGACCTCCGGCAGCGAGACCACGACGGGCTCCGGCGACACCGGTGCCGCGACGGGCGGCACGGACGGGAGCGCCGCGACGGCGGACGCCGGGTCCGGGGACTTCCCCGTCACCGTCGACGCCGAGAACGGCGAGGTGACGATCGACGAGCAGCCCGAGCGCATCGTCTCGCTGTCCCCGTCCGCCACCGAGATCCTCTTCGCGATCGGCGCCGGCGAGCAGGTCGTCGCCGCCGACGAGTGGTCGACCTTCCCCGAGGAGGCGCCGCGCACCGACCTGTCCGGCTACGACCCCAACGTCGAGGCGATCGCGGGCTACGACCCGGACCTGGTCGTCATCGCCAACGACTCCAACGAGCTGGTCGCTGCGCTCGGCGAGCTCGACATCCCGGTCATCGTCAGCGGGGCCCCGACCGAGCTCGAGGGCGGCTACGACGCCGTCGCGCTCCTGGGACAGGCCACCGGCCAGATCGACGGCACCGCGGAGATGGTCAGCACCATGCGCGCGGAGATGGACGAGGCCTTCGCCCAGGCGCCGAAGGACTCCGGGCTGCGGATCTACCACGAGCTGGACGAGACCTTCTACAGCGTCAGCAGCAACAGCTTCATCGGATCGGTCTACGAGAAGATGGGCGCGGTCAACATCGCCGACGAGGCCGACAGCGAGGGCACCGGCTATCCCCAGCTGACCGAGGAGGCCATCATCGCGGCCGACCCGGAGCTGATCATCGTCACCGACGACGCGTCCTACACCAAGGAGGACGTGGCCAACCGCCCCGGCTGGTCGGAGATCACCGCGGTCAAGAACGACAACATCGTCTACGTCGACGCCGACATCGCCTCCCGCTGGGGGCCGCGGCTGCCGCAGCTGGTCGGCCTGGTCGCCGACGCGATGACCCAGGCCCACCAGGGCGCCCCCGCAGGGCGCTGACGAGACGTGAGCAGCAGCGGCGAAGGAGCAACGGTGCGACCGGGCGGGGTGAGCACCCGTCCCGGTGGCGGCGTGAGCACCCACGCGCCCCGCCCCGCCGACGCCCTCGACGAGGCGGCGGCCCGGGCCTTCCGGCTGCCCCTGGCCGCGCTGCTGGGCGCCGCCGCGCTCCTGGTGCTGGCCGGGCTCGCCTCGGTCACCCAGGGCGCGGCGGGGCTGCCGGTCGCCGGCGTGGTCCGCTCCCTGCTGGACGCCCTGCCCGGCATCCAGGTCGAGCAGACCCTCACCGACCAGCAGCAGGCCGTCCTCTGGCAGATCCGTCTCCCCCGCACGGTGCTCGCCGCGCTCGTGGGCGGCAGCCTGGCGATGGCCGGGGCCGGCTACCAGGGCGTCTTCCGCAACCCGTTGGCCGATCCCTACCTGCTGGGGGTCTCCGCCGGCGCCGGCCTCGGTGCCGTCCTGGCGCTGGGCTTCGGCCTGGACCTGTCCTGGGGACCCATCGGGGCGCTGCCGATGGCCGCCTTCCTCGGCGCGATCCTGGCCGTCACCGGCTCGGTCCTGGTCGCCCGCGGCTCCTTCCGCGACCCGGCCACGCTCCTCCTCGCCGGCGTGGCGATGGCCGCGCTCTTCTCCGCGGCCCAGACCTTCGCCCTCCAGCGGCTGGACCAGACCCGCAGCCGCGAGGTGCTGTCCTGGCTCTTCGGCCGACTGGCCACCTCGGGCTGGCAGCCGATCCTCCTGCTGCTGCCCTACGTCCTCCTGGCCGGGATCCTCCTGCTACTGCACGCCCGCCACCTCGACGTCCTGCGCCTCGGCGACGATGAGGCCCGCGCCCTGGGGCTGCACCCGGCCCGCTCCCGGTTCGTGGTGGTCGCGGCGGCCACCCTGATCACCGCGGCCGCGGTCTCGGTCAGCGGCCTGATCGCCTTCGTCGGGCTGGTGACCCCGCACATCGTCCGCATGCTCGTGGGGCACTCCTACCGGGTCCTGATCCCGCTGTCCTTCCTGGTCGGCGCGGCCTTCCTGGCCTTCGTCGACATCGGGGCCCGCACCCTCGTGGCCCCGGCCGAGCTGCCCGTGGGCGTCATCACCGCCTTCGTGGGCGCCCCCTTCTTCTGCTTCGTGCTCTGGCGCGGGAGGACCGACTCATGACCACTCCCCCGACGTCCATGGACCCGGCGGCCCCGGTCCCCACTCCCCTGACCCCTGCGCACAGCCTGCGCACCCACGGCCTGCGGGTCTCCTACGACGGCAAGGAGGTGCTGCGCGGCACCGACCTGGAGCTGCGCAGCGGCGAGTGGCTGGGGCTCATCGGCCCCAACGGCTCGGGCAAGTCCACCCTCCTGCGCGCCCTCGTCGGCCTCGTGCCCAGCACCGGCCGGGTCGAGCTGGGCGACGGCCGGGTGCCCGGCCCCACCGACCTGGCCCTCATGCCCCAGTCCCCCGAGCTGCCGCCGGGGATGACGGTCGTCGAGTACGTCCTCCTCGGCCGCACCGCCCACCTGGGCTGGCTGAACAACGAGTCCACCGCCGACCGCCGGATCGCCACCGACGTCCTGCGCCGCCTCCAGCTGGCCGGCTTCGCCGACCGCCGCGTGCGCCAGCTCTCCGGCGGCGAGGCCCAGCGGGTCGTCATCGCCCGCGCCCTGGTCCAGCAGTCGCCCGTCCTCCTCCTGGACGAGCCCACCAGCGCCCTCGACATGGGCCACCAGGTGGAGGTGCTCGAGCTGGTCGACGAGCTGCGGCACGAGGACGGCCTGACCGTCGTCGCCGCCATGCACGACCTCGGCACCGCCGCCCGCTACTCCGACCGCCTGGCCCTCCTCGAGCACGGCAGCATCGTCTCGATCGGCCGGCCCTTGGAGGTCCTGGACCCGCCCGTCCTGTCCCGGGTCTACGGTCACCCCATCGAGGTGCACGACGTCGGCGGCCACCTCGTGGTCGTCCCGGCACCCCGGGCCCCGCGGACCGCTCCGGGCGAGCGGGCACCGCATACCCCCGTCGACCTGGCGTCCCGCCGCACCCGAGCCGAGGAGATCTCATGACCGGACCGACCCCCGCCGGCGAGCACGCGGCCAAGGACCACGAGGAGCCGCGCACCGAGCGGCCCTACGACCGGCGCGCGCTGCGCTCGGCGCCGTCGCTGGTGCTGGTCAACACCGGGCACGGCAAGGGCAAGTCGACCGCGGCGTTCGGGACGTTGCTGCGCAGCCGCGGGCGCGACTGGCCGACCGCGTGCGTGCAGTTCCTCAAGTCCGGCAGGTGGCGCACCGGCGAGGAGGCGATGCTGCGCCAGCTCGGCGTCGAGTGGTTCAGCGCCGGGGACGGATTCTCCTGGGACAGTGAGGATCTGGACGAGTCGCGCGCCAAGGCGGTGGCGGCGTGGGCGTTCTCGCGCGAGCTCATCGCGGCCGGTGCGCACCAGATGGTGATGCTCGACGAGATCTCCTACCCGATGAACTGGGGCTGGATCGACGCCGAGGAGGTGGCCCGGGTGCTGCGCGAGCGGCCCGAGCACGTCAGCGTCTTCCTGACCGGCCGGGAGATGCCGCAGGCCGTCATCGACGTCGCCGACACGGTCACCGAGATGGTGCCGGTCAAGCACGCCTTCCAGCAGGGGATCCGCGCTCGACGTGGCATCGACTACTAGACCAGTGCCGTCGGGCGTGCGGGAGGGGAGCACGCCCGACGGTGCTCTCATGGTGGTCGGCACCACCAGCGGCGCGGGCAAGTCGACGGTGGTGACCGCCCTGTGCCGGGCGTTCGCGCGCCGCGGCGTCCGCGTCGCGCCGTTCAAGGCGCAGAACATGTCGACCCACCTGGCCACCACCGCCGACGGCGGGACGATCGGCCGCGCGCAGGCGATGCAGGCGCTCGCGGCGGGGGTCGAGCCGGACCGCCGGATGGGGCCGGTCCTCCTCCGGCCGACCGGCGAGCGCACCTCCCGGGTGCTGGTGCTCGGCGAGGAGGTGGGTCTCGACGACGCCCAGGGGTATGGGGCACGCGCCGCCCTCCTGCGTCCGCTCGCCCTGGAGGCGCTCACCTCGCTGCGCCGCGACCATGACGTCGTCGTGCTCGAAGGGGCTGGCGGGGCGGCCGAGATCAACCTGCTCGACCGGGACCTGGTCAACCTGCCGCTGGCCGCGGCGGCCGGGATCCCGGCGGTGCTGGTGGTGGACATCGAGCGGGGCGGGGCGTTCGCGGCGGCGTACGGCACCTGGGCGCTGCTGCCCGAGCGGCTGCGGGAGCGGCTGGCGGGCTTCGTGGTCAATTCCTTCCGCGGGGACGTCGCGCTGCTCGAGGACGGGCTGCGCGACCTGGAGGAGCGCACCGGGGTGCCGGTCCTGGGGGTGCTGCCGCACCTGGGCGACCACCTGATGCTGGCGGCGGAGGACTCGCTGGACCTGGCGGACGTGCGGCGGCCGGTCCGGGGGGCGTCGGCTGCCGAGAACGGGCGGGGGCCGGTGCGGGTGGCGGTCGTGCGGCTGCCGCGGCTGAGCGATCCCTACGGGCTGGACCCGCTCGTGCTCGAGCCGGACGTCGAGCTGTCCTGGGCGTCGCGGGCGGCCGAGGTGGAGGCCGCCGACCTGGTCGTGCTGCCGACCGGGGACGGACCGGAGGCGGACGCCGCGTGGGTGGCCGTGCGGGGGCTGGGCGAGGCGCTCGACTCGGCCCGGGCGCAGGGTCGGCTGCTGGTGCTGGACCGTCCCGGCCTCCTGGAGGATGACGGCACGCGCCGGGCGTTGCTGGGCGAGGTGGCCCGGGTGCGGGGGC
Organism: Ornithinimicrobium panacihumi; assembly: GCF_052073805.1. Classification (NCBI taxonomy): domain Bacteria; kingdom Bacillati; phylum Actinomycetota; class Actinomycetes; order Micrococcales; family Ornithinimicrobiaceae; genus Ornithinimicrobium; species Ornithinimicrobium panacihumi. Next base: position 179,302 of record NZ_JBQGWG010000004.1, read on the forward strand.
GGGACTTCGAGCCGGCCGAGCTCGGCTTCGGTGAGGCGGTGCAGGCCCACCTGGACCATCTGGCGGGCTGGGTCGAGACCCACTTGGACGTCGAGCGATTGCTGCGCCTGGCCGCGACCGCCGTCCCCGCGGGCGAGGGGCCGGGATGGTGAACGTGCCGGAGCTGAGGGTCCACGAGAAGGCGCTGGCGTGGAACGTCCCCCCGGGGTGGCGGGCCCTGAGCTCGGCCGCGGTCGGTGGCGGGCTCACCGAGCCGGCGTGGGTGGTCAACGTGGACGTCGGCGGGGGCTTCGCACGGACCGACCTGTCGGGGTGGGCCGGCGAGGTCGCGGCGCGGCTCGGGCTCACCGGTGAGGGCTGCGCGCTCCTGACCGCCGCCGACGTGACCCAGGTCGAGACGGCCGAGGCCGACGGGGTGGTCGCGTGGTCGACGGTCGGGGTGACGCGGCCGACGTGGGCGCTGGACCCGCGCGACCCCGTCGAGGACCCGCCGCGGCCCGGCACGGTCAACATCGTCGTCGCGGTCCCGGCCCCGCTGTCCACCTCGGCCCTGGTCCAGGCGGTCGGGACCATCACCGAGGCCAAGGCCCAGGTGCTCGTCCAGGCCGGTGTCCCCGGCACGGGGACGGCCAGCGATGCTGTGGTCGTGCTCTCCCCCGCTCCCGCCGCCGACGAGGTCGTCTTCGCCGGCGTCCGGTCGCCCTGGGGTCAGCGCATCGCCCGCGCCGTCCACGCCTCGGTCGCCGCGGGCCTGGCCAGCCACCCCTGGCCCGCGGACGACGTCGACCCGACGGTGGTCTGGTGATGGACGGCGCTCTGGCGATGCGCGGTGGCGTGTCGAGGTGGTGGGGCGGGCTGGGTCCGCGCTGCCTCGGGGTGGCGGTCGGCCTCCTGCTCGACCGCACCCTGGGCGAGCCGCCGGACCGGTGGCACCCGGTCGCCTGGTTCGGCTCCGCGATGGGCCACCTCGAGCGGCGGGGGTATGCGGATTCACGCACCTCCGGCCTCCGCCACGCGGCCGCCGGGGTGGCGCTCGGTGCGGCGGCCGGGCTGGCGCTGCGCCCGCTCGGCGTGGCCGGGGTGAGCACCGCGGTGGCGGTCGCGAGCGCGGGACGGATGCTGCGGCATACCTCGGCGGAGATCGAGGAGCTGCTGGTGACGGGGGACCTGGAGGCGTCGCGCGCGAGGCTGCCCTGGCTGGTGGGGCGCGATCCGTCCGCCCTGGACGCCTCCGGCATCGCCGCGGCGGTGGTCGAGTCGCTCGCGGAGAACACCGTCGACGCCGTCGTCGCCCCGGCCTGGTGGGGCGTCGTCGCGGGCGCGCCGGGAGTGCTGGCGCACCGCGCCGTCAACACGATGGACGCGATGGTGGGGCACCGCAGCGAGCGATATGCGCGTTTCGGGACCGCCGCCGCGCGGCTGGACGACGTCATGGCCTGGGCGCCGGCGCGGACGTTCGCCGCGCTGGTGGCGATCGGCGCGGCGGGTCGTGCGCGCGACGTGCTCGGCACCGTCCGCCGCGACGCACCGGCGCACCCCTCCCCCAACTCCGGCGTGGCCGAGGCCGCCGTGGCGGGGGCGCTGGGCGTGGAACTCGGCGGGCCGCTGCGCTACGGCGAGCGTCAGGAGGAGAGACCGCGGCTGGGCGAGGGCCCACGGCCGGGTGCGGAGGACATCCGGCGGGCGCGGGCGCTGGTCGACCGCGTGGAGCTGATGATCGTCGCCGGGTGCGTGGCACTGTGGGGGGCGCAGCGAACGACCCGTGCGAGGAGCACCCGATGAGCCTGACCTTCCTGACCGGCGGGGCCCGCAGCGGCAAGTCGTCGGTGGCCGTGCGCCGGGCCGAGCGGCTGGGCGCCCCCGTGGTCTTCGTCGCCACCGGCCAGGCCGGCGACGCGGAGATGGCCGACCGGATCGCCCGCCACCAGGCCGAGCGCCCGGCCGCCTGGACCACGGTCGAGGCGCCCGTCGCTCTGGCCGAGGCCCTGGCCGGGATCGAGCCCGGCCGCACCGTGATCGTCGACTGCCTCTCGCTGTGGGTGTCCAACCTGATGGGCGAGGGCGTGGACGAGGCCGGCACCCTCCGCGAGGCGGAGGAGGTGGGGAGGTGGGCGACCGCATACCCCGGAGATGTGGTGGTGGTGACCAACGAGGTCGGCTCGGGGATCGTGCCGATGCACCCGGTGTCGCGGGACTACCGAGACCGGCTCGGGCGCGTCAACGCGATCGTCGCCGGCCGGGCGGACCTGGCGCAGCTGGTGGTGGCGGGCCGCACCCTGACCCTTGATGAGATGGAGGACTGATGAGCGACCGAGCTCTGGTGGAGGAGACGATCGCGGCGATCCGGCCGCTGGACGCGGAGGCGTCGGCCGCGGCTGCGGGCGCGATGGACGGCAAGGTCAAGCCGCTGCGGAGCCTGGGTGACCTGGAGGGCCTCGCCGCCCGGGTCGCGGGGATCCAGGCGACCGCGACGCCGCGGGTCGACCAGCCTGCTGTCGTGGTGTGCGCGGCCGACCACGGGATCGCGACGAGCGGGGTCAGCGCCTACCCGCAGGAAGTCACGGGTCTGATGCTGCAGGGCTTCGCGGCCGGGACCGCCGCGGTGGGCGTGCTCAGCCGTCAGGCCGGGGCGCGGCTCGTCGTCGCCGACCTGGGCGTCGTGGAGCCGCCGGCGATCGCGCCGGGGCAGAACCAGGTGCTCGACCGGCGCGTCCGTCCCGGCACCGGCAACAGCCTCGAGGGTCCGGCGATGACGGCCTCGGACGCGGAAGCTGCTGTGGCGCACGGCATCCGGCTGGCCTTCGAGCTGATCGACGAGGGTGCAGACCTCATCGGCCTCGGTGAGATGGGGATCGGCAACACGACGACCGCCGCGGCCCTGACCGCTGCGTTGCTCGAGCGGGACCCGGCCCGCGTCACCGGTCCCGGGACGGGCGTCAGCGGCGAGGCCCTGGCCAAGAAGGTCAAGGCGGTCGACGCCGTGCTGCGGCGGCACTCCGACGTCCGGCCCGATGACACGTGGGGCGTGCTGGCGCGGATGGGCGGCCTGGAGATCGCCGCCCTGGCCGGGGTCGTCCTGGGGTGTGCGGCGCGGCGGGTGCCGGTGCTGCTGGACGGGTTCATCACCACCTCGGCGGCGGTCGTGGCGTGGAAGTTCGCGCCGGCGTCCGTCGATGCGATGATCGCCGGCACGCTCTCGCCCGAGCCCGGCCACGCCGTCCAGCTCGACGCGCTCGGCCTGGAGCCGATCCTGCGCCTGGGCATGCGGCTGGGTGAGGGCAGCGCCGCGTCGCTGGCGGTGCCGATCGTGCGCTCGGCGGTCGCGGTGCTGGCCGAGATGGGCAGCTTCGCCGACCTCGGCCTGGCGGAGGACACCCCCACGGTATGAGGCCGCTCGCCTCCTTCCTCGACGCCACCGCGTTCTTGACCCGGGTGCCGGTGCCGGTGCGTTGGCCTGGGTCGGCGCGGCGCGCGTTCGACCTGGCCGCGGCGGCGTGGGCGTTCCCCGTCGTGGGGGCGCTGCTCGGCCTGGTGCTGGGTGGGGTCGGGGTGCTGCTGGCGGGCCCGTTGGGGGTGCTGGCCGCGGCGGTCGTGGTGGTGGCACTGGAGGTGGTGCTGACCGGGGCGCTGCACCTCGACGGGCTGGCCGACTGCGCCGACGGGTGCGGGGGGCGGGACTGGGAGTCGCGGCTGCGGATCATGAAGGATCACGCGAGCGGGGTCTACGGGGTGGCCGCGGTGGTGCTGGTGCTGCTGCTCCAGGTGGCGCTGCTGGCGCGGCTGCTGGAGGCCGGTCTGGCGGAGGCCGACGCGGTGGGGCTCGAGGTCGTCGAGATGGCGGTCGTGGTCGCGATGGCCCTGGCCCTCTCCCGCGGCCTGCTCCTCCCGCTGGCCGCTGCCCTGCCCTACGCCCGCGCCGAGGGGACGGGCCGCGCGCTGGTGGAGGGCCTGACGCGGGGGCGGGTGGTGGCCGGTGTCGTGTCCACCGTCGTGGTCCTGGCCCTGCTCACCGCGGTGGGCTGGTGGCTCATGGGACCGGGTGCCGTGGTCCTGGTCCTCGCGGTCCTCGGGACCGGGTCCGTCACCGTCCTCCTCGTCGGCCTGTGGGCCCGCCACACCCTCGGCGGCGTGACCGGCGACGTGCTGGGGGCTGCGGCAGAGCTGAGCGTGGTGGCCGCCCTGGCCGCGGCGACCGTGCTCCGCGGATGAGATGGTGAAGGGGATGAGCACCCCACAGGACGGACAGACGGCGGGCCTCGGGCTGGCGCCGGGCGAGCGGGAGCAGCTGGTCTATGCGCTGGAGAACCGGTTCGCACCCCACCTGGAGGCCGCGGCCGCGGCGGTGCGGGAGGCGGAGCAGTCCGTCGACAAGGCCCGTGCCGCGCTGGCGGAGGCCGAGCGGAGGGCGGGGAGCGCCGCATACACCTCCGATCCTCGGGTCTTCATGCGCCAAGGGGTGGCCGAGGAGGTGGACGGCCTGGAGCGCAAGACCAACGAGAAGCGGCTGCGCGTGGGCTACCGGTTCCTGCTGGACCGGGCCGTCGACCTCGCCGGGGCGGAGGTCACGGGCTTCCACGACGACCTGGCCGCCGCCGAGCGCGAGCGCACGGCCGGGGTCGAGGCCTGCCGTGAGGCCGAGGAGCGTGCGGTGCGCGACCTGGCCGCCGCCCGCGCGATGCAGGAGCGGGTCGAGGCCGCCGAGCGGTCGGCCCGTCAGGGCCTGGCGCTGCTGGTCGACAAGCTCTCGTCCTGACCGCCCGGCCGGCGGCGGGCGACCGCCAGCCAGCCCGAGACGGTGGCCCAGATGACCAGTGCCAGGACCAGCACGAACGGCCAGCTCACCAGGCTCCAGTCGCCGCCGGAGACCACGACCTCGCCGAAGGCCAGGTAGGCCGACACCGGGACGACCGCGGTGTAGAGCCACAGCCGACGCCGCTCCGCGCTGCCCCGGTCCCGCGGGAAGCGGGAGGCATAGCTGTTGGGGGCGCCGAACTCCTCGTGCAGCGACCGTCCGGACTGCGCGGCGTGCGCCTTCGCCTCCTCGAGGTGCTGGCGGACGCGGCCCTCGGGGAGCTCGACGCGCAGCCGCAGGATCCCGGCGACCTGGCGCTCCCACTCGTCGTCGGGGAGCGGACCGCGGATGCCCCGGCGAGGCGCGTCAGGGATGACCTTGGCGAAGAGCCACGCCACCGCGGCGTGGACCATCGCGAGCACGCCGAACCACCACAGGCTGCCCTCACCGATCGGATGATCGTTGCCGACCATGAAGAGGGTGGTCATCAGGGCCACGCCGGCCGCCACGACCAGCAGCGCCGCCCCCGCGGCCAGGAGCCGACGGGCACGCTCCAGCGTGTGCTCGAAGACGGTCAGCCCCACCACGGTGGTCAGGGCGGCGATCGTCGGCAGGAGCAGTGCGCCCCAGGTGTAGTCGAAGCGCCACTCTCCTCCGAGCATCAGCGCCACGAGCAGGACGACGCTGATGATGGCGGCGGTCACCGCGCTCACCGTGGGCACGAGGCGCCACGAGGTGTCAGGCTCCAGCGGCTCGACGGGCTCCCCGTCGACGCGCCACTGCTTCACCTGCGACCGGGCCCACTCGCGCGCGTCGCCGAACAGCTCCTCGGGGCTCTCCTGCGTCTGCCGGACCAACTCGAGCGCCTCGGCCAGGCCGTCGCGGGCGAGGTCCTGGTTGACATCGTCCAAGGTCATCCTGGTGGCGGCGACGGCGGCCCATTCCTCGTCCGCCTCGACACCCCTGGCCTTGGCGAATCCGCTCAGGACCGTGTCGAGCGTGTCATTGGTGGTCATGCCGTCCCCTCCTCGTCGTGCCGCGTGGCACCGTCGTCCTGCAGCGCTGCGTCGTGCAGCGCGGCCGTGAGCTCCCTCCAACTGCGCAGACCCTCCTCCAGGCATGCGGTGCCCGCTCCGGTCAGGGCGTAGTCCCGCCTCCCTGGACCTGACTCGCCAGGCTGCCAGGTGGCCCTGACATACCCGGCCTCCTGGAGCCGGTTGAGCGCCGGGTAGAGCGAGCCGCCCCGCAGCAGCCCGAAGCCCCGGGCCTGGAGCGCCTGCGCGACGGCGTAGCCGTGCAGCGGCCCGCCCCGGAGGCTGCCGAGGATGGCCAGGTCGAGGCTGGCGCGGACCCAGAGGGTCGGCCAGGTCGACGTCGTCTCGCTCATGTATGTAAGTACAGCACGTATCTAGATACCTGACAACCCACCCGTCCTCCCAACGGGGCGCTGGGCGAGGCCCCCTACTGACGTCACCGCTTCGGCTCGGGCCGTCCGCCCCTCCGTGCCAGCTCGCCCTCGGCCAGCGCCAGGCCACCGCGCTCCAGGCCGGCCATCCGGCTGCGCGCCCGCCATACCGTGCGCCCGCGCCTCCGGACCACGACCTCCAGCTCGCCGTCGAGGTGCTCCAACGCGCCGGGGGTGTTGCGCCCCTCCGACGGCAGCGGAACCGGCAGCACGTGGGCGGCCCCGATCGGCGAACGCGCTTCGACGTCGATCTCCCAGCCGTACCCTCGCCCCCGCAGCACCCAGCTCTCCTCCCCGACCTCGGCGCGCACCGGGCTGGCCACGGGGTCGCCGAGCCGCACGGTCCGCCCACCGGGGAGCCGCACCACGAGAGCGGTCACCTCGGTGCGCAACGGCAGGCCCAACGGACTGGCGTGCACCTGACCCCCCGCGAAGGCGACGCAGGCGCCGCGACCCGGCCCCGCCTCATACCCCTCGAAGGCGTGCGCCTGGCCCCACCACCAGGAGTCGGGGAAACCCTCTGCGCCCCAGTTCTTCTCCCCGTAGACGAGTGCGTCGCTCAGGTCCCATGGCTCGGCCTCGGTGCCGAGGGTCGCGGTGCCGCGGACACGACCGGTGAGGAGCCAGGGGTGCCAGTACTGGTTGAGGCGCGGCACGGTCTGGAAGACGCTCGAGCCGCCGAGCGCGCGGTGCGGCCAGGGGCTCACCGGGTCGATGGTCAGGTCGACGCGCGCGTCGGGTCCGAGGTCGACGCGCAGGTGGTGCGCGGAGCCGGAAAAGCTGGGGGTATGCGGTGTGGCCTGGTCCACGGCCCGTCGGGGCCCTGGTTGACGCCGATCAGCGTGATGAGTGGACGCCCACGGGCCTGGTCGGTGATGCGCCAGAAGTAGCCTTCCATGGCCACGCCGGGATGGGCGCGGCGCGGGTCCCCGAAGGGCAGGTCGGCGCCCGTGGCGCGGTAGCGGTCGAGGATCCCCATGCCTGGGAGTCTGTCAGCGACGCGGTCCCCTGGCCTGCTCGACAGCCCTTGCGGGGCAGGTCTGTCGGTGGTCGATGGTTGGGTTGAACCATGAAGCGGGAGGGGAGCATCGCAGAGCGGTTGGGCCTGGTCGGCCAGCCGGCTCTGCTGGCTGCCGTGACCGCTGCCGCGGCCGAGGACGCGGGTTGGGACCTGGTCGAGGACCGGCCGAGCGAGACGTTGAAGTCGGCCGGTCAGGTGCTCCTGTCCAGGGTCGCGGACCTGGCCGGCCAGGCGATGGTGACCGATGTGGTGGCCCGCGACCGCCTGCCCGTGGCCGACGACATCGATGTCGCTGCCGCCCTGATGGGCCTGTCCCAGGTGTGGGGCCAGATCGAGGGGCTGATGCTGGCCTTCGTGATCCAGGCCCACGAGCGACGCAGCTACGCCGAGACCGGGCTGTCGTTGCGCGACTGGGTCTCGGCGAGGTGCCCGTTCCTGACCATCACCCAGGTCAACGACCTGGTCACGGTCGCCACCCAGGTCGCCACCGGTGGGGTCTTCCCGCGGCCCTCGGCGGCCGCGTACGCCTCGCTGGCGGCCGCGGTCGAGGCCGGCGGGCTGGCCGTGGGGCGGGCTGCCCGGGTCGCCCGCACGGCTGACAAGGTGCGGCCGGTCTTCGACTCGGAGGAGAACTTCACCGAGTTCGTCGAGGCGTTGGTCGAGCTGGCCAAGCGACCCGACCTGACCGACGGGGAGCTGCGGAGTGCCTCGGACACCATCGTCGCCAAGGCGATGCCGGCCAAGGAGCAGGAAGAGCAGGAGCGGGTCGCCAACGCCATGCGCGGCGTGACCGAGATCGAGCTGGCCGACGGGGAGCTGTTCCGGTTCGTCATCACGACTGGCAAGGAGGGTGCCGCGACCATCCGGTCGATCACCTCCTCCCCGCTGGCCGCGCCCGTGCCCGACCCGGCCACCGGGATCGACGAGCGCCTGCCGACCCAGCGCCGGCACGATGCGCTGCTGACCGTGCTGGGCCGCGGGTTGGCCTCCGCCGAAGGTGTGCCGACCACGGACAAGGCCAAGATGATCGTCACGATCGACTGGCAGGTGCTCCAGGAGATGGTCAACGGAGCCGGGATCACCGGCACCGGCGAGCACCTCTCACCCTCCCTGGCCCGCAAGATCGCCTGCAGCGCCGGGATCATCCCGATGGTGCTCGGCGGCGACTCGCTGCCGTTGGACGTCGGCCGGCAGAGTCGGCTGGCGACGCCGGCGCAGGTCAAGGCGCTGTGGGTCAGGGACAAGGGGTGCACGTTCCCGGGCTGCACCATCCCGCCAGGGTGGTGCGACGCCCACCACATCCTCTGGTGGAGCCAGGACGGCAGGTCCGACCTGGACAACTACGCCCTGCTGTGCGAGCGGCACCACACGATCGTCCACGAGAAAGACCTCACCGCGACGGTCGATGGTGGGCAGGTCCTGTGGCACGTCTGACCACCCCGCCCCGCACCCGGCCCCACACCGGCCGGGTCAAAGGCATGCGCTCTACCGCTCCGGGGCGTCCTGCAGGGTCTCGGCGTGGGGGCCTTCGACGGGGAGGGCCTCCGGGTCGAGGGCCGCGTCCTGGACATCGTCGCTCGGAAGAGCTTCGTCAGCGGGGGCCACGTCCGGGAGCTCCGCCTCGTCAGCGAGGGCTTCGTCAGCGAGGGCCACGTCCGGGAGCTCGGCCTCGTCCGGAAGGGCCTCGGCAGGCTCCACCTCACCGATGTGCACCAGCGCGTCTCCGCGGTTCACCAGCGGCGACTCGGACCGGCCGATGACCACTCCGGCACGGTCGGCCTTGACGATGGCCAGGCGCTTGCCGAAGGAGTCGTAGAGCTCGCCCAGCCGCTCACCCTGCTTGACGTGCTGCCCCAGGGCGGCCCCGATGTGCAAGATCCCCGTCCTCCGGGCCCGCACCCACCCGCTGCGCCAGCACACGTCACTGGGCCGCAGGGGTTCGGAGGCGACGTCGGCCTCGTCGACCATGCCCAGGGCGGCCAGCACCCGCATGACCCCGTCGACGCCGGCGACGATCGCCCACTCGTCGAAGCGCCCAGCCTCGCCCGCTTCGTACAGCAGGACCCGGGCGCCCCGCTCGCGCGCGGCGTAGCGCAGCGACCCGTCCCGCAGGCGAGCGTGGTAGATCACCGGCGCGCCGAACGCCTCGGCCAGCTCGCGGGTGCGTTCCTCCTCGAGGTCGCAGCGGATCTGCGGGAGGTTGGAGCGGTGGTCGGAGCCGGTGTGCAGGTCGATACCGACGTCGGACTTGGCCACGACCTCCCGCATCATCAGGTGCGCGATGCGGCCGGCGAGCGAGCCGCGCGCCGAGCCGGGGAAGCTCCGGTTGAGGTCACGGCGGTCCGGCAGGTAGCGGTCACCGTTCATCACCCCCAGCACGTTGACGATCGGCACCGCCAGCACGGTGCCGCGGATGGTCCGGGGATCCAACCGTGCCATCACGCGGCGGATGACCTCGATGCCCACGACCTCGTCGCCGTGGATCGCGGCGTTCAGCCAGAGCGTGGGCCCTTCCTCGCGACCGTGCAGGACGTGGACGGGCAGGCTGACCTCCGCCCCGGTGACCAGCCGGGAGATCGGCAGGGACACCTCCTGCCGCCGCCCCGCACGCACCTTGACGCTGCCGATCGCGAAGGACGGCCGAAGCTTGCGGCTGGAGCGCTTGGGGCTCATGGGACTCCTGGGGTCACCGGAGCCCGCAAACCCCCCGCTCACCCGCGGCCCCAGTTCTTGCGGCGGACCGCCCGCACCGGTCGGCCACCGGCGTAGGACAGCGCGGGGTCCACGAGATAGCCCTGCACGAGAGCCTCCCGGCCCACGAGCATCCGGAAGCCCATCTCGTCACGGTCGGTCAGGGTGACCTCGGCCTGCACCTCGCGCCGCCCCAGGACGAGGGGAAGGAGCACCACATACCGGGTCTCCGCGTGGCCGGAGGAGGATCGCACGGAGCGCACGTCATGGACCGGCACCTCGACGACCACCGCGTCGTCGGCCGTCGCCTGCCACGGATGGACCTCGAACCTGACCCACTGCTGCCCCTCCCGGTCCAGCACCTTCAGGTCGAAGGCGTGCAGCGAGGACGTCTTGGCGCCGGTATCGATCTTGGCCTTGATCCAGGGCACGTCGAGGTGCGGGATCTGCACCCACTCCCGCCATCCGACGACGGCGTGCTCTGTGGTTCGATGGTCGCGCCCTGACACCCGCACATCCTCTCAGGAACCTTTGATGAAACTGGCCATCCTGTCCCGCTCGTTGCGTGCCTACTCCACCCAGCGCCTACGCACCGCTGCGCTGGACCGTGGCCATCAGGTCAAGGTGCTGGACACCCTCCGCTTCGGGATCGACCTGACCGGGGACGAGCCCGACCTGTCCTTCCGTGGCAAGCAGCTGTCGGCCTACGACGCGGTGCTGCCGCGGGTCGGGGCGTCGGTGACCTACTTCGGCACCGCCGTGGTGCGCCAGTTCGAGCAGATGGACGTCTACACCCCCAACACCGCCAACGGGATCATGAACAGCCGCGACAAGCTGCGCGCCACCCAGATCCTGTCGCGCCACAACGTCGAGATGCCGGCCACCGCGTTCGTGCGCAACCGCGACGACGTGCGCAGCGCGATCTCGATGGTCGGCGGCGCGCCGGTCGTCATCAAGCTGCTCGAGGGGACCCAGGGCATCGGCGTCATCCTCGCCCCGACCGCCAAGGTCGCCGAGGCGATCATCGAGACCCTGCACGGCACCAACCAGCAGGTGCTCATCCAGCGCTTCGTCAAGGAGTCCAAGGGCAAGGACATCCGGGCCCTGGTGGTCGGCGACCGCGTGGTGGCGGCGATGCGGCGGCGGGCGCAGGGCGATGAGTTCCGCTCCAACGTCCACCGTGGCGGGTCGGTGGAGAAGGTCGACCTCGACCCCGCCTACGCCGAGGTGGCGGTCCGTGCGGCGCACATCATGGGCCTGAGGGTGGCCGGCGTCGACATGCTCGAGGGCAACGACGGGCCGCTGGTGATGGAGGTCAACTCCTCCCCCGGCCTGCAGGGCATCGAGGCCGCGACCAAGCTCGACGTGGCCGGCGCGATCGTCGACTACATCGCCGACCAGGCCGGCTTCCCCGACATCGACGTGCGGCAGCGGCTGGCCGTGTCCACCGGCTACGGCGTGGCCGAGATCGTCATCTCCGCCGGGTCGGACATGGTCGGCCAGAAGCTGTCCGAGTCGGGGCTGTGGGAGAAGGACATCCAGGTCCTGACACTCCACCGCGGCACCCGGGTGGTGCCCAACCCCGCGGGGGCCAAGGTCCTCGAGGACGGCGACCGCCTGCTCTGCTTCGGCAAGCACGAGAACATGCGCTCGCTCATCCCGGCCCGCTCCAAGCGGCCCAAGCGGGTGCGCAAGCTGCCCAAGCAGCCGATCCACGACCTGCCGGGCGAGGTCGTCGCCGCCGACGCCTGAGCCGACGCGCGCCTCACCCGACCGAGGCTCCCACCACAGAGCGCACCTGAGCCGGCCACGGGTCGACTCGAGTTGCCGCACCCACGGTGCGCGACCGCATACTCAGACATGACCCGTCTGCGCACCGTCAAGCCGAGCTCCAAGGGATGGTCGCGCCGACGCGCGGGCAAGGGCTTCACCTACCTGGACCACGACGGCAAGAAGCTGCCCCAGGACGAGATCGACCGCATCAAGAGCCTGGCGATCCCGCCGGCCTGGGAGGACGTGTGGATCTGTCCCGCCGCCAACGGGCACATCCAGGCGGTCGGCACCGACGATGCCGGGAGGCGGCAGTATCTCTACCACCCGGAGTGGCGCGTCAAGAAGGACTCCGAGAAGTTCGACCGGGTGATCACCGCCTCCGAGCGGCTCCCCGAGGCCCGTCGCCAGGTCACGCGCGACATCCGGCTGGAGGGGATGCCCCTCGCCCGCGCCTGCGCGACGGCCGTCCGCCTGCTGGACCTGGGCTACTTCCGGATCGGGCACGACGTCTACACCGACACCAACGGCAGCTTCGGGCTCACGACCCTGGAGCGCTCACACGTGAAGAAGGTCGCCGAGGGGCTGCGGTTCACCTTCGTCGGCAAGGGCGGGATCGCCCACGACATGACCATCGACGACGAGGACGTGACGGCCGCGCTCAAGGTCATGCGGGGGCGGCGGGACGGGACCAAGCGGCTGCTCGCCTACCGGAACGACGACGGGGACTGGCGGGTGCTGGACTCCGAGGACGTCAACGACTATCTCGCCGACATCTTCGACCACGAGCTGACGGCCAAGGACTTCCGCACCTGGCACGCGACGGTGCACGCAGCCGTCTCGCTGGCGGCCTCGCCCGAGTCCGGGGACACCAAGGCCTCGCAGAAGCGGGCGGTGAAGGAGGCGGTGGAGGAGGTCTCGGACTATCTGGGCAACACCCCGACGATCGCCAAGGGTTCCTACATCGACCCTCGGGTGATCGAGGCCTACGAGGAGGGCGAGACCATCTCGGTGCCGGGCGCCAAGCCGGGCAAGGGCGCGCGCAAACGACAGAGTGCGGTCGAGAAGGCCGTGCGGGAGCTGCTCACGGACGACTGAGCGGTCAGGGCACCGCCGAGGGTCAGGGCGCCGCCGACGGTGAGGGCGCCGCCGACGGTGAGGGCACCGCCAAAGGTGGGGGCGCCACCGCGACATCGTCCGTCCCGAGGGTGCCGCGGGCCAACTCCACGGAGGTGCCCGCGACGACCAGGTCGGCCCGCTCCCAGGGCCGGTCCTCGGCGAAGAAGCGCAGTTCGTGCGCCATCCAGTCGTGCCAGAACTGCGCGGACTGCTCGGCGTCGCCGTTCATCCCGTGCGCGACGTCCCGCTCGATCCCGCGCCGCTCGGCCTCGGCGAAGTCCGACTGCACCCAGATCACGGCGTCGATGAGGTCGGCGCTGCCCCGCTGGGCGGCGCCGGTGCCCTCGAGCACGACATACCTGCTGGTGGCCGGCACCTCGATCTGACCGTCGCGGCCCATGGCCTCCCAGGCCGGTGGCCGCAGCCGGACACCCTCGCCACGATGGAGCTGCTCGAGGAGGTCCTGCAGGAGGTGGCCCCACCGGAACATCGGCTCGTGCCAGGCCAGGTCGTCGGTGTGGACGACGGTGGTCGCCGGCAGACGCGCCGCCAGCGCGTCCGCGAGCGTGGACTTGCCCGCGGCCCCGCGGCCGTCGACCGCGATGATCCTCGGGCGCGACGACGTCGTCGCAGCTCCGGTCGATCCAGCCTCCAGCCCGGCCGCCAGCTCGGCCACCAGCTCCTCGAGCGCGACCGCACGCCAGGGTCCGGCGTGGGGCTCCTCCGGCTGCAGCTCCATCCTCACGGCACCATCCTGCGGTATGCGGTGCCCGTCGCCGGCCTCTGGTCCGGCTCACCCTTGGTCGGCCAGCACGAGAACGCGCGCTCGGCCTGGGCGGTGATGGTCAGCGAGGGGTTCACGCCGAGGTTGGCCGAGATGGCCGAGCCGTCGACGACGTGCAGGCCCGGGTGCCCGTGGACCCGGTGGTAGGGATCGATCACGCCGGTCTGCGCGGTCTCCCCGATGGTGCAGCCGCCGATGAAGTGCGCCGTCATCGGGATGTTGAGGATATCGCCGACCCCGCCTCCGGCCCGCCCGCCCAGCCGCCTCGCCATCCGGCGGACCGCGTCGTGGGCGACCGGGATCCAGGTGGGGTTGGGCGCCCCGTGGCCCGGCCCGGAGGTGAGCCGGTAGCCGAACAGGCCCCGCCCCGCCCGCACCGTGATCGAGTTGTCGAGGGTCTGCATGACCAGGGCGATGGTGGTCCGCTCCGACCAGTGGTCCAGGGTGCGGACGTGATCGACGAGCTGACGGGGCTCGCGGACGGCGGCGCGCCACCACCCGGCCGCGCGCCGCAGGCGCGAGCTGACGCTCGGGGCCGCACCCCCGGCGGGTGCATCGGCCGTCCCACCGTCGACGAGGTAGGGCGTCGACAGCAGCCCCATGGCGTTCTGGCCCTTGCCGTAGCGGACCGGCTCGATGTGCGTCTGCTCGTCGGGGTGGAAGCTGGACGTGATCGCCACGCCGCGGGTGAAGTCCGGCGAGGCCGTCCCGGCTGGCCGCATCGCACCCAGGAGCGCCTCGGAGTTGGTGCGGGTCAGCACCCCGAGACGGTCCGACAGATGGGGCAGGTCCCCGCTCGCCCTGAGCCGGTGCAGCAGGTGCTGCGTGCCCCACGCTCCCGCCGCCAGGACCACCTGGTCGGCCGTGAACGTGCGCCTCGCCCGAGGCCGCCACCGCGGGAGGCGGGTGCCCGAACGAACGGTCGTGACGGCATACCCACCCTCGGTCCGGGGGCGGATCCTGGTGACGGTCGTCTCGGGCAGGATCCGGGCGCCGAGCCGTTCGGCGAACCACAGGTAGTTCTTGACCAGGGTGTTCTTGGCGCCGAAGCGACAGCCGACCATGCACTCCCCGCACTCCAGGCAGCCGGTGCGGCGCGGGCCGGCGCCGCCGAAGTAGGGGTCGTCGACCTCGACGCCCGGCTCCTTGGCCCCGCCCCGCCCGAAGAAGACACCGACCGGCGCGAGCCGGAAGGTGTGGCCCACGCCCATCTCCTCGGCCACCTCGCGGTAGAGCTCGTCAGCGGGGGTCATCGTCGGGTTGGTGGTGACGCCGAGCATGCGCTCGGCGGTGTTGTAGTGAGGCGGGAGTTCGGCCCGCCAGTCGGTGATGTCGGCCCACTGCGGGTCGTCGTAGAAGGCGTCCGACTGGGGCCGGTAGAGCGTGTTGGCGTAGTTGAGCGAGCCGCCGCCAACCCCCGCGCCGGCGAGGATGATGACGTCCTTGAGCAGGTGGATGCGCTGGATGCCCTTCAACCCGAGCGCGGGCAGCCACAGGAAGCGCCGCAGGTCCCAGGACGTCGCGGCGAAGTCCTCGTCGGCGAACCGGCGACCCGCCTCGAGCACGGTGACCCCGTAGCCCTTCTCCCGCAGCCGCAGCGCGGCCACGCTCCCGCCGAACCCGCTGCCGACCACGATCACGTCGGTATGCGGTGGCTCGGCGCGGTCGTGCACGCCCGCCGGGGTGCGGGCGGGGTGGCCCGCCAGGGTGCGGGCCGGGTGGCTTCTCCTCCACGGTGCGGCGGGGCGGGTCATGGAGCGAGGCTACGCCCACCGGGCCGGCTCAGGAGGCTCGGACCTGGCCCTGTCATGAGGCCATCCGGGCGCTGAACTCTCCCGGCCTCGGCTGGGGCCAGTGGCCGGCGACATGCCCCTCCTCCCACGGGAACCGGTCGTGCTCGTCGGCCCAGGTCAGCTGGAGCACGGGCACGGAGAACTCGGCCGGGCGCTCGTAGAAGCCGTTGGCGTCGAAGACGATGTCACCAGGGTTGGGCACCTGCTCGACGAACAGGAGCCGGCCACCGACGCGGATCTCCTCGCCGGGCATCAGGTCCTGGTCGTCGTGGACGATCTGCCTGGTCAGGGTGTTGAGCACGACCATCGCCTCGGCCTGCCCCAGGTCGAAGACCAGCAGCTCGGGGTGGCCCACCCCGTAGAGCCCCGTGGTGTAGCAGAAGGCGGCGGTGGTCGGTGTGGGCACCGGCCCCGGGTCCGCCCCGAGGTCGCGCACGTGCTCGCAGGCCGCGCAGTGGCCGTCGGGCTCGTCGGAGACATAGGTCAGATGCACGCCGTAGCGCCGGATGTGCCGGATCATCTGCCGGTGCTCCTGGTCCCAGAAGGCCTGCATCGCTGGTGTCACGTCCATGGTCGTCTCTCCCTGTGCGCACCCCGTGTGCGCCTCCGTCGTCGACGGTAGGGAGGGGGTCGGACAGGGACGTCGCGAACGGTCAGGTTGTCCACAGGTGCTGGCCCTGGGGAGGCCCGGGGCAGGAGGATGTGGATGGCGCACCCGCACACGGGACGAGCCGTCACCGCACACGGCACGAGCCGCCACGGCACCGCTCAGCGGGTCGCCTCCTCCAGCAGCTCCAGGACGTGCCGGTAGGCGCGCCCGGTGGCCCGTGTCATCCCCAGCTCGCAGGTGCGGTTGGCGCTGACGTGGGCGTCGAACTCGCCCTCCTCCCGCGCCAGCCGCTCCACCTCGGCCGACTCCGGAGCGGTGGCCGCCGCGGTCAGCTCGGGGTGCAGCAGCCCGCGGTCCCCGGCGAAGCCGCAGCAGCCCCAGTCGGTGGGCACCACGACGTCGTCGGCGATCTCGCCGGCGAGCGCGACGAGGGTGGCCGTCAGGCCGAGAGCCTCGGTCCCGCACGTGGGGTGGACCGCGACCCTGCCGAGGCGCGCGGGGGCGGGCAGGCGCGGGACCAGGACCTCCTGCGCCCACGCCACCGAGTCCACCAGCCGCAGGGCCGCGCACTCGGGATGCCCGAGCTCGGCGGCCCGGCGCACCATCACCGCCAGCCCCTCGCTGCAGGACACGGCGTCGCAGACCACCGGCAGCATCCCCTGGTCGGTCGCCGCCCAGAGGGCGGGAAGGACGCGGTGAGCCATCGCCGCATACCCGTCCTCCATCCCCTTGCTCTTCCACGGGGTGCCGCAGCAGAGCCCGCCCAGACCCTCGGGGGTGCGCAGCGGGACGCCGGCGCGCTCGGCGAGCGCGAGCAACGCCGCCGTCGCGCCGCCCGACCCCTCCTCCGGGCCGAACATCGACCCGACGCAGGCGGCGAAGAACACTGCGCCCGGCTCCTGCGCCGTGAGCCGCGGGCGCGCGGGCCCGCCGCCGGGGAGACGGCGGTCGTAGCGCGGCACCAGGTCGTGCGGGGCGACCGCGCGCACCGCGTCGGTCAACGTCTCCCCGAGACCCCCGGGCAGACGGTCCGCCAGGGTCAGTCCCAGCCCGCCGGCCCTGCTCGCGACCTGCCAGACGCGCGCCGCTGCGCCCCAGCCGGCACGCGAGACGGGATCGGCCGACTCGCGCCGCAGCCGTCGGGTGAGGTCGCCGGTGTCAATCTGGACCGGGCAGGCGGTCAGGCACATGCCGTCGACGGCGCAGGTGTCGACGCCGGAGTACTCGTAGTCCTCGTCCAGCTCGGCCGCCAGCGCCACGTCCCCACGGGCCGCCGCAGCCGTCAGTTCACGCCGGACGACGATGCGCTGGCGCGGCGTGAGGGTCAGGTCGCGCGAGGGGCAGACCGGCTCGCAGAAGCCGCACTCGACGCAGCGGTCGACCTCCTGCTCGACCTGCGGGGCCGTCTTGAGGTGGGTCAGGTGGGCCTGCGGGTCGTCGTTGAGGATCGAGCCCGGCCCCAGGATGCCCGCCGGGTCGAGCAGGGACTTGAGCTCGCGCATCACGGCGTAGAGCTCCGGACCGTACTGCCGCTCGACGAAGGGCGCCATGATCCGGCCCGTCCCGTGCTCGGCCTTGAGCGTGCCGCCGCGGCCGAGGATCAGCTCGACCAGGTCCTCGGTGAAGTCGGCATAGCGGCGCAGCGCCACCGGGTCGTCGAACTGCTCGTTGAGCATGAAGTGGACGTTGCCGTCCTTGGCGTGGCCGAAGATGACCGTCTCCTCGTAGCCGTGCCGCCCGACGAGGGACTGCAGGTCCACGCAGGTCCGGCCGAGGTCGTCCACGGGGACGGCCACGTCCTCGAGCAGGGCGTTGGTGCCCTGCGGACGGGCTCCGGCCACGGCCGAGTAGAGCGCCTTGCGGACCTTCCACAGCGCGGCGCGGCCGGTCGGGTCCTGGGTGAGGGCGGCCGGTGACGTGAGCGGCATACCGTCCAGGACCGGCTGGGCGACCCCGACCGACGCCGCGAGCTCCTCAGCGGTGTCGGCGTGCCACTCGACCAGGAGGGCGGCGTGGTCCTCGACCCGGAGCCCGGTGATCTCCCCCGGCGCGCCGGGCGCCCTCGCCGACACCCGCAGCGAGGCGGCGTCGAGCAGCTCGGCGGTCACGGCCCCGGCCTCGACGATCCGCGGGACCGACCCGGTGGCAGCACCGACGGTGTCGAAGACGAGCAGCCCCGTGGCGACGTGCGGGCGGACCGGCACCGTGCGGAAGGTCGCCGACGCGATGAAGCCCAGCGTCCCCTCGCTACCGACCATGAGGTGCTCGAGGATCGCCACCGGGTCGTCGTGGTCGAGGAAGGAGTTGAGCCCGTAGCCCATCGTGTTCTTCAGCGCGAAGAGCCGCCGCAGCGTGGCCACTGACCCGGCATCGCCACGGACCCGGTCGCGCAGGCGCAGCAGCCCCTCGTGCAGGTCCGGACGCTGGGCACGCAGCCGCTCGTCGGCGTCGGGCGCTCCCGTGTCGACGACGGTGCCGTCGGCCAGCACGACCACGAGGGAGTCCAGCGTCGAGTAGGTGTTGAGCTCGGTCCCGCAGTGCATGCCCGAGGAGTTGTTGGCCACGACGCCGCCGACGGTGCAGGCGTTCTCGCTGGCGGGGTCCGGCCCGAGCTTGCGGCGGTGGCGCGCCAGCCGCGCGTTGACCATCCGCACCGTCACGCCGGGGGCGACCCGGACGCGCCCGCCGCCGTCCAGCACCTCGACGTCCCGCGAGAAGTGGCGCCGCACGTCGACGAGCAGGTGCTCGCCGACCGCCTGGCCCGACAGGCTCGTGCCGCCGGCGCGGAAGGTCAGCGGCAGCCCCACCTCGTCGCACGTCCGCAGCAGGCCGGCGACCTCCTCGGTCGAGCGCGGCCTGGCGACGAGCTCGGGCACCAGCAGGTAGTGCGACGCGTCGTGGGCCAGGGCGTGCCGGTCCAGCGCCCGGCTGCTGAGCACCTCGTCGGGCACCCGTCCGGCCAGCAGATCTCTTCGGTCCGACGCGCTGGGTGCCATGGTCATGGGCCCATCCTGGCGCAGGATGCCTACGATCGTGCGGTGACCTCCGGCAACAGCGCTGCGCACCGGGGCTCCAACCGTGGCCCGGCGGCCGCTCAGGGCAACCGGGCGGCGCTCGTCGCCTCCGCGCGACGCCTCTTCGCCGAGCAGGGGTATGCGGTGCCCCTCACCGTGATCGCCAAGGCGGCCGGCGTCGGGCAGGGCAGCCTCTACCGGCACTTCCCCACCCGTGAGGACCTGGCCGCGGCCGTGGTGGCCGAGACCATGGCGGGCCTGGCCGCGACCGTGGAGCAGCATCCCGGACCGGAGGCCTTCGGCCTGGTCTGGCGGGCGGTGGTGGAGGACCTGGTCGAGTCGGTCGGTTTCCTCGACGCCGCGCTGGGGCCGCGCGGTGAGATCGGTGGTCGCGCGCCAGGCAGCGAGCTGGAGACCCTCCTGGCCAACCCGCTGGAGCGGGCCCGGGAGGAGGGGCTCGTCGACGCCGACCTCACCCTGGCGGACGTGATGCTCGTGCTCGGCATGCTCCACGGCGCGGTGCACCGGGACGCGGACCCGCGCACGAGGCGAGAGACCGCATACCGTGCCCTGGGGCTCATCGGGCGCGGGCTCGCGCTCGACCCGAGGCCCTGAACCCCGACCGGCGACACACCCTGCCCTCGACCGGGGACCCGAAGAGCGGCCCCGCCGAGAACTTTCAGCCCCGAGCGCTCCGGGCCATGTGCCGCGCGGCGATCATCCCGAAGACGGCGGCGGGACCGATGGTGGAGCCCGGGCCGGGATAGGTCCTGCCCATCACCGAGGCGGACACGTTGCCGGCCGCGTAGAGCCCCTCGATCACCGAGCCGTCCGCCCTCAGCGCCCGGGCGTCGGCGTCGGTGAGCACGCCACCCTTGGTCCCGAGGTCACCGATCACGACGCGGTATGCAGTGAAGGGACCGCGTTCGATCGGGCCGAGGCAGGGGTTGGGGTGCACCGTCGGGTCGCCGTAGTAGCGGTCGTAGGCCGAGTTGCCCTTGCCGAAGTCGTGGTCGATCCCGGTGCGCGCGAAGCCGTTGAACCGCTGGATCGTCTCCTGGAAGGTCGCGGCGTCGAAGCCGAGCTTGTCGGCCAGCTCGGCGAGGGTGTCGGCCTTGTGCAGATAGCCGGCCTTGGCCATCGCGGCGTTCTTCTTGGGGTCCATCGCGTAGGAGCGGATGTAGCGCCGGGCGTGGCGGGCCTCGCTGATCATCCAGTAGGCGCCGTCCTTGTCGTGCTCGAGCATGTGGTGCCCCAGGTCGACGTAGGACTCGGCCTCGTTGGCGAACCGGCGCCCCTGGGCGTCGGTGATGATCACGTAGGGCAGCGCCCGCTCGCCCACGATGAAGCCGGGGTCGGCGCCGTCGACCGGTGCGATCGAGGCTCCCCACCAGGCGTCGTCCATGAGCTCCAGCGCCGCGCCGTGCCGGGCGGCGATGGCGTGGACCTGGCCCAGGTTGCCGGGATTGCCGGACGGGTCGCCCTCGATGCCGTGGTGCTCCAGGCGCATGGCCTCGTTGTGGTCGAAGCCGCCTGCGGCCAGCATGACGCCGCTCCGGGCGCGCACCGTCACCGTGCGCCCCTCGTGCTCGGCGAGCACCCCAACAACCCTGCCGTCCTCGACGACGAGGTCGGTGACCGGGCTGCTCAGCCACAGCTCCACGCCGAGCTTCTGGACGACGACGTCGAGCAGGCCCGAGACCAGGCCCGCCCCGATGCCGACGAGCTTCTTGCCGCGGAGCAGTCCGCCGGCGATGCGCCCGACCACGCGTGCGCCGCGCCTCATCCCGCCGATGGTCGACCAGGCACGACCGATCTCCCAGACGTCGTCGGTCATCAACGGCAGGGGCATAAGGACCCGTCCCTTGTCGGCCCAGTCGCCGATCTTCTTCAGGTCGTAGGGTCGCAGCTCGATCGCCCGCCCCACCTTGCCGCCGGGCTTCTCCGGGTAGTAGTCGGGATACTCCGCCGCACGCGACCAGGTCATGCCGTACTTCTCCGTGGTGAGCACGAAGTCAGCGACGCCGTCGACGAAGGCCTCCTTGCGCTCCCGCGAGGTCGCCCGCCCCTCGTCCCCGATGGTCTCCTCCATGTAGGTCAGCGCCTCCTCACGGGAGTCGCCCCCACCGTCGCGCTGCATCAAGGGATTGTTGGGCAGCCAGAGCCCTCCGCCGGACATCGCGGTGCTGCCGCCCCACTTGTCGGTGCTCTCCAGCATCAGCACGCTCAGGCCTTCGTCGGCCGCGCCCAGGGCGGTCGCGAAGGCGGCGCCACCCGAGCCCACGACGACGACGTCAACCTCGGTGACGTCCATCTGGGTGGCGTCCATCTCCACGGCAGGCTTGGACGGCTGCTGCACCGCCGGCTGCGGGACCTCCGGCTGCGGGACGGGGCTGGCGGGACTGGTCATCGCGGTTCTCCTCGGGTGTCCTGTCAGGTCACCGGACAACACTGTCCGGTTTGATCTCCACGATAGCCGGGAGGCCCAGCCCTGTCTTGCCGTTCCAGTCCTGCGGATGTGGTCCTGCGGATGTGGTCCTGCGCTTCGTGTCCTGCGGTCCTGGGGCTATAGCGCGAATACCGCAGGACCAGAGACGCAGGACATCGTCGGGATGGCCACCACGGACACCTTCCGGCTGCCACGATGACCCCATGCCCTCCTCCGACGTCACTCCCGGGTCCGCGCACGACGGCCCTACGCACGCCGACTCGACGACCGAGCCCTCACCCGCTCTCGCCGCAGAGCTGGCACCGACCGGCCGGCTGCGCGCCTCCATCAACCTCGGCAACGCCGTCCTGGCGCAGGGCACGCCCGAGGAGCCTGCCGGGATCACCGTCGACCTGGCCCGCGAGATCGCCCGGCGGCTCGGCCTGCCCCTCGAGCTGCTGACCTTCGGGGCGGCCAAGGACTCGTTGGCCGCGATGCAGCGCGGGGACGCGGACCTCTGCTTCCTGGCGATCGACCCGGCTCGCGCGGACACGGTCGCCTTCACGCGGCCCTACGTCCTCATCGAGGGGGTGTATGCCGTGCCCCTCACCTCTCCCGCCACCTCCGCCGCGGACGTGGATCGCCCCGGCGTGCGCGTGGGGGTCAAGGAGGGGTCCGCCTACGACCTGCACCTGACCCGCGAGCTCGAGCACGCCGAGCTGGTCCGGGGCGCCGAGGGGGTGGACGTCTTCGTCGAGCAGGGCCTGGAGGTCGGGGCCGGCATCCGCGAGCCGGTCACCGCCTGGGTCGGGGCCCGGGACGACGTGCGCGTGCTGGAGCCGGCGTTCATGCAGATCCGGCAGGCGATGGGGCTGCCGGCGGGATCGAGCCCCGAGGCCCTGGCCTGGCTCGACGCCACCCTCGCCGAGCTGCTGGGCGCCGGCTGGGTGGCCGAGTCGCTGGAGCGCTCGGGCCGCTCCCCCTCGCTCGCGGCCACGCGCGGATAGTCCCGGGGGTCGGATGCTCCGGAGGGGCGGAGGGCCCGGACGGGCGGATGGTCGGATGGTCGGGCGGATAAGCCAGGCGGACAGCCCGGACGGGCGGGCCGTGCCACCTCGGGGCATGATGCGGTGATGGACGCGGACGACGAGGCGGTGAGGGACGCGGACAACCTCGCCGACGAGCGGGACACCCGGGGTGAGACACCCGACCAACGGATGGACCGCAACTTCGTCGAGCTGCTCCAGGAGCTGCGGGTCCTGCAGACCGGCACCCAGATCCTGGCGGGCTTCCTGCTGACCCTGCCCTTCCAGCAGCGTTTCGCCGACCTGTCGACCTACCAGGTGGGGCTCTTCCTCACGGCCATCTCGCTGGCCTTCCTCACCACGATCCTGCTCGTGGGGCCGGTCAGCATCCACCGGGTCCTCTTCCGCCGCCACCGCAAGGCCGACCTCGTGCAGCTCTCCCACGACCTGACCCGCCTGGGCCTCATCACCCTCGGACTCACGCTCACCACGGTGATCTGCCTGCTCTACAGCGTCGTCGTCTCCGACCGTGCGGGCTGGCTCGCCGCGGCGGTGGCGGCCGTGCTCTTCTCCTCGGTGTGGTGGGCGCTGCCCCTCTGGCTGCGCAGGCGGGGGTCGATGCCACGATGACCGGCGCCCACCCGGGCAGGGACCCGGGCGCCGGCCGACCACCGGGCAGGCTGAGCGACCGCACCATCGGCGCGGTCGGCTTCCTGTCCTTCTGGGACCGCTTCGGCCTGCCGCCGATGATGGTCGTCCTGGCCCACCAGACCGGGCTCGGCCTGGGGCAGGTGGCCCAGCTCTTCGCCGTCTACACGCTCATGTATGCCGTGGGCCAGCCTCTCTGGGGTCTGCTCAGCGACCGCCTCGGCCGGGTCCGCGTGCTGCGGATCGCGCTGGGCCTGGCCGCGGTCGCCTCGGTCGCCAGCACCCTGTCCCCGGAGCATTCCTGGCTGCTGGCCACGCGCGGGCTGACCGGCCTGTCCGTCGGCTGCCTCTATCCCACGATGCTCACCGCGATCGGCGACACCCGCCAGGGCAGCGAGCGCGTCCGGGCGCTGAGCTCCCTCCAGTCCTGGTCGGCGCTGGGCAACACCGGCACGACGCTGCTGACCGGCACCCTGGCGGCCCTGGTGAGCTGGCAGCTCCCCTTCGCCCTGACCGCCTCCGGCGCGCTGCTCCTGCTGTGGCTGCTCCGCACCGTCCCCGTGGCCACGCCCAACCCTGGCGGGATGGTCCTGCGGGACGCGGTCCGCCGCTGGCCGCTGGTCGTCTACGGGCTGGCCATGCTCGAGGGCACGGTCATGCTCGGGATCCTGTCCTACGTGGTCCCGGCGATGCAGCACCAAGGCCTGTCGGTGACCCTGGCCGGGCTGCTGGCCGCGACCTACGGCATCGGTGTGATCACCGGCGCGGTCGTGGTCCGACGCCTGGCAGACCACGTCACCCGCACCCAGAGCATCGTCGTGGGCGGCCTGCTGCTGTGCGCGGCGTTCACCCTCGCCGCGACCTGGGGCACCATCACCGCGCTGAGTCTGACCGCCGCCCTCATCGGCCTGTCCAACGCCGTCCTGCACGTCTCGCTCCAGGGCTGGGCCACCGAGGTCGCCCCGCGCGCCCGGGCGACCAGCGTCTCGCTCTTCGCCGCCTCGCTCTTCCTGGGCAGCTCGATCGCGGTCTTCCTCACCGCCGACCTGGCCGAGGCCGGCCGCTACGACCTGGTCTTCGCCCTCTCCCTGGCAGCGTCGATCCTGCTCACCGTGCTCGCCGCGGTGATGCACGAGCTGTGGCAGCGGGGGCGCCCCGCCTGAACGAGCTCCGGGACCGCCCCTACCTCGGCGGCAGCGTCCGCACGAACGCCACTGCCCGGCCGACCACGTCGCGCAAGGACCCGTCGTCGGCGACCCGCACCGAGTCCACGGCCAGCCAGCCCTTCATCGGACCCCGCCCACCCATCTCCATCGGCCGCACGTGCTCACCGAGCAGGTCGCTGGGCACCGCGGGGTCGGCCCGCAGGATCAAGCCCTCCCCCGAGCTGCCGACCGCGACCGCCATGTGCCCGTCGAGCATGAACCCGAGCCCGCCGAACATGGCCCTCTCGGTCAGCCCCGGCTCCCCCCGCAGCACCGCACGCACCCGCGCGGCGAGCTCCTCGTCATAGGCCATCGGGCCCGCTCCGCTCCTCCAGGCGATACTTCAGCTCGCCCAGGCTGCGCTCCAGGTCCTGCCCGATCCACTCGTCCACCGAGCGGAAGAGCGTGCGCATCCTGACCGTGGGGGTCACCGGGCCGGTCATCGTCCAGGTCACCCGGCTGCCGCCGTCCTCCTCGTCGATCGCGAACTCGGCGTTGCAGCAGGCGGCGAGCGGCCGCTCGAAGACCACGTCGACCTCGACCCGCGCGGGCTCCTCGGTCTGGACGATCTTCATCGAGCCGGAGCCGATCCTGCGGTTGCCCGACCATGTGTAGGCCGCCCCCTCCCCGCACGGCTCACCGACATAGGTGCGCCGCAGCTCGGGGTCGACGACCTCCCACGCGGACCAGTTGCGCCAGTTGCGGAAGTTGATGATCTGCTCGTACGCCGCCTGCGGAGGAGCGTCGATCGTCACCGAACGTCGGACCGTGTACGTGCTCGAGGGCATGACCTGATCGTAGGCTGCGCAGGTGAGCCCGCACCCGGATCGCGTCCTCGTGGCCTTCGCGCTGTCCGCGGGCCCGTTCATCGCGCTGGGGCTCGGCCGCTTCGCCTATGCCCTCCTGCTCCCGCCGATGCGCGAGGAGCTCGTCTGGAGCTACTCGGCCGCCGGCGTGCTCAACACCGCCAACGCCGTCGGCTATCTGGTCGGCGCGCTCGCGGCCGCCACGCTCGCGCACCGTCTCGGCACCGGACGCGCCTTCCTGCTCGGGTGCGTCCTCACCGTCCTCGCCCTGCTCCTCACGCCCCTGACCTCCTGGTATGCGGTGATCCTCACCATGCGCCTCCTCGCCGGCGTCGGTGGGGCCTGGGCGTTCGTGCTCGGCGCGGCGATCGTGGCCGCCGCGGGTGCCGGAGGGTCGCCCGGGCGGGCGGCACTGATGCTGGGCGTCTACTACGGCGGCAGCGGCTTCGGGATGACGGTCACCGGCCTGGCGATCCCGTGGATCCTCGACGAGACCGGGGGCGCCGGCTGGCGGCAGGGATGGTTGATCCTCGCCGGCCTCGGGATCGCGGCGACGGTCGTCGCGATCGGTGCGCTACGGCATACCCAGGACCCCGCCCCTCCGCCGGAAGGTGAGAAGCACTGGCGCAGGGGCACGATCGCCTGGCTGTCGGCGTCCTACTTCTGCTTCGGGCTGGGCTACCTGGCCTATCTGACCTTCATCGTGGCCTACCTGCAGGAGCAGGGCGTGGGGCAGCGCACGACGGCGGTCTTCTGGGTGGTGCTGGGGATCGCGGCCATCCTCGGGGTGCTCGTGTGGGCACGGCCGATCGGGGCGCTGGGCGGGTCGCGGGCGATGAGCGCGGTGCTGCTGACGCTCGCCGTCGGGACGGGGCTGCCGGTCCTCGTGCCGCAGGTGTGGGCCTTCTTCGTCTCCGGGATCCTCGTCGGCGGGTCCTTCCTGTCGGCCGTCACCGCGATGTCGGTGGGCGTGCGGCACGTGCTCCCCCAGGCGCTGTGGACGGCGGGGCTGGCCTTCACCACGATCGTCTTCGGCGTCGGCCAGATGCTGGGGCCGTGGCTGACGGGGGCCATCGCCGACCGTTTCGACGGGCTCGCGACGGGGCTGGTCTTCTCGACCGTCGTGCTGCTGGTGGGTGCGGCGCTCGCGCTGCCGCAGCGCGAGCCGGTCGCGACGGAGGGCCCGACGGGGCAGGGGCGCTAGCGACGCGGCGAGGTCGCCTGCGCCGTGCCGTGCGCCACGGCTCGGCTCAGCGGCTGCTGTCCAGGACCGCCCGCGTCGTGGTGACCGTGGCGAACTCCCCGTGCAGGTTGGCCGCGGTCACCGAGGACAGGACCTGGGCCGGGATCAGCGAGCCGTCCAGGGCCGCCCGCCCGAAGGTGTGCGTGGCGTCGATGACGAACCACGTCTGGAAGCCGAGGTTGCCCGCCACGCGGGCGGTGGTCTCGCAGCAGTGGTTGGTCGTGATCCCGCAGACGACGACCTGATCGATGCCCTCCCCGCGGAGCCACGCCTCCAGGTCGGGACTGCCGTGGAAGCTGGAGTTCACCGACTTGGCCACGAGCAGGTCCGGCTCACCGGTGATGACGTCCTTGAAGTCGTTGCCGGGGGCGCCGGGGGCCAACGGCGAGCCGGGCTCGGCGGAGTCGTGGCGCACGAGGACCACCGGCCTGGCACGCTCGCGCCACGCCGCCAGGAGCGCCTCGATGTTGCGCTCGCAGTCGAGATTGTCCCTGACGCCCCAGTGCTCGGCGTCGTCGAAGCCCCGCTGCACGTCCACGACGATGAGCGCGGGGCGGGCGTGCGGCCCGCGACCGGGCGCCATGTCCTGAGGGGGTCCAGCCACGGTCAGAGCCTAGAAGCCACCTCGGTGCCCTGACGGATCGCCCGCTCCGCGTCCAGCTCGGCCGCGACGTCGGCGCCGCCGATGACGTGGACGGAGGGCCCGTCGTCGCCCAGCGCCTCGAGCTCGTCGACGAGGTCGCGCACCGACTCCTGGCCCGCGCACAGCACGACGGTGTCCACGTCCAGGACCATGGCGGTGCGACCTGCCTCCTCGCCCTCCACAGCCTCCCCGGCCACCGTGAGGTGCAGGCCCTCGTCGTCGACCCGCTCGTAGGTCACGCCGGTGAGCTGCTGCACCCCGGCGTCGCGCAGGTTGAGCCGGTGCGCCCAGCCGGAGGTCTTGCCCAGACCCCTGCCGATCGGGGTGGTCTTGCGCTGGAGCAGCCAGACCTGCCGGGCCGGGACGGGCAGGTCCTTGTCGGTCAGGCCCCCGCGGTGCTCGGCGGGGTCGGCCACGCCCCAGCGCGCCTTCCAGCCCTCCAGGTCGGTGTCGACGTGGGTGAGGAAGTGGCTGACGTCCACGCCGATGCCACCGGCACCGACGACCGCGACCCGCTCCCCCGCGGTCGCGCGCCCGGCGAGGAGATCGGCATACGTCACGACCGACGGGTGGTCCACGCCGGGCAAGTCCGGCACGCGCGGCTCGACCCCTGTGGCCACCACGACCTCGTCGAAGCCGGCCATGTCGGCCACGCCCGCGCGCGTGCCGAGGCGGACCCGGGCTCCCAGCACCTCCAGGCGCCGGGAGTAGTAGCGCAGCGTCTCGGCGAAGTCGGCCTTGCCCGGGATGCGCATGGCATAGCGGAACTGCCCACCGACCTCGTCCTGGGCCTCGAAGATGGTCACCTCGTGGCCGCGCTCGGCGGCGGCGACCGCGGTGGCCAGGCCGGCGGGGCCGGCGCCGACGACGGCGACCTTCTTGCGGTCGGCCGCGGCGGTCGGTGCGAGCACGAGCTCGGTCTCGCGGCCCGCGCGCGGGTTGACCAGGCAGGACGCCCGCTTGCCGACGAAGATCCGGTCCAGGCAGGCCTGGTTGCAGGCGATGCAGGTGTTGATCTCGTCGGCCCGGCCGGCGGCCGCCTTGGCGACCAGCTCGGGATCGGCGAGGAAGGGCCTGGCCATCGACACCAGGTCGGCGGCCCCGTCGGCGATGAGTCGCTCGGCCATCCCGGGGCTGTTGATCCGGTTGGACGCGGAGACCGGCACCCCCACCTCGGCGCGCAGCCGCGCGGTCAGGTCGGTCCAGGCGCCCTGCGGGACCTGCGTGATGATCGTGGGGACGCGGGCCTCGTGCCAACCGATGCCGGTGTTGAGGATCGAGACGCCGGCGGCCTCGAGCCGACGGGCCAGCTCGACGGTCTCCTCCCAGGTCTGGCCGTCCTCGACGAGGTCGATCAGCGAGATCCGGAACTGGACGATGAAGTCCTCCCCCACCGCCTCGCGCACCCGGCGCACGACCTCGACCGGGAAGCGCATCCGCCGGTCGGCGTCCCCGCCCCAGGCGTCGGTCCGCCTGTTCGTGCGCGGGGCCAGGAACTGGTTGATCAGGTAGCCCTCCGAGCCCATGATCTCCACGCCGTCGTAGCCGGCCGCCTGGGCCAGCCGCGCCGCCCGCGCGAACGCGCTGACGGTGCGGTCGACGCCCCTGGCGGACAGCTCGCGCGCGGCGAAGGGCGTGATCGGAGACTTGCTCGCGGACGCGGAGACCGACAGCGGCGAGTAGCCGTAGCGCCCCGCGTGCAGGATCTGCAGGGCGATCCTGGCCCCGTGCTCCTGGACCGCGCCGGTCAGCCGGCGGTGCCGCTGCGCGGTGACCCGGCTGGTCAGTTGCGAGCCCAGCGGGGTCAGCCAGCCTCGCACGTTGGGCGCGTAGCCCCCGGTCACGATCAGGCCCACGCCGCCCTTGGCCCGCTCGACGACGTACGCGGTCAGCTCGTCCAGGTGCCAGGGCCGGTCCTCCAGCCCGGTGTGCATCGAGCCCATGATCACCCGGTTGCGCAGCTCACCTCCGCGCACGGCCAGGGGTGAGAGGAGATGGGGGTATGGGGTGCGCGGGTCCGGGGCGCCCGCGGCCAGGGGCGTGCTCACAGGAGAGATGTTACCGACGGGTCACCGTCGGAAACCCGGCTGAGTCGACGAGTCACCGTCGGAACACTCCTCAGCCGATGAGGACGTCGCCGGCGCCCAGCTCGGCGGCCAGCTCGCGGGCCACCCCCTGGAGCACCTCGGCGGCGTGCTCGACGGTCTCGTCGTCCATCCGGGTCGTGGGACCGGACATGGAGATGGCCATCGGGCGGGGCGCGTGCGGCACCGGCACGGCGACGCAGCGGACACCGAGCTCCTGCTCGCCCTCATCGGTGCCGTAGCCCCGCTCGCGGGTGACCCGGAGGACGTCGAGGAACTCCTCCGGGGTGGTGAGCGTGTAGGCGGTGCGCCGCGGCATGCCGGTCCGGCCCAGGAGGGCGACGACCTCCTCGTCGGGACGGCCTGCGAGGATCGCCTTGCCGACGGCGGTGCTGTGCGGGAGGGTGCGGCGACCGACCTCGGTGAACATGCGCATGAAGTTGCCCGTCGGCTGCACCTGGGAGACGTAGACGATCTCGTCGTCGTCCAGGATCGCCAGGTTGACCGACTCGCCCAGCTCCTCGACCGCCTCGGTCAGCAGCGGCTTGGCCACGACACCGATCCGCTTGCCGGACTCGGCGGCCAGGCGCATGAGGCGCGGGCCGAGGGAGTACTGCCGGTTGGCCTCCTGGCGCACGTAGCCGAGGTCCACCAGGCTGCGCACCAGGCGGTGGATCGTGGCCAGCGGCAGCTCGGAGCGCTCCGCCAGCTGGGAGAGGCCGATGATGCCCCCCGCGTCGGCCATGACCTCGAGGATCCGGAAGGCGCGCTCCAGCGACTGCACGCCGCCGGTTCGCCGCTCAGAGGCCTGCTCTACGGGAGGTTCTTTCCGCATGTTGGAAGCGTACCTGATCGGCGGCGAAGCGCATCAACAGCTCCCCGGCCACCGAGACGGCGATCGCCGCCGGCTCCTTGCCGGGGATCTGGGGCAGGCCGATGGGGGTGGTCACGCGGGCCAGGTCCTCCTCGGTGAAGCCGCCCTCGCCGAGCAGGCGCGCCCGGAACCGGACCCACTTGGCCGAGGATCCGATCAGCCCGATCGTGGCCGGCTCCAGGTCCTCCGCGCGCAGCGCCGCGTCGATGATCGCGTGGTCCTCGGCATGGTCGTGGGTCATCACCAGCAGGTGGGAGCCCTTGGGCAGGCCGCCCAGGACCAGCTCGGGCAGCACCGGGACCGGGTGGGGGTGGATGCGGGCGTCGGCGTCGGCCAGGGGCGCGAGCATCTCCTCGGTGAGCTGCTCGGGGCGGGTGTCGACCAGGTGCAGGTCGAGGTCGTGACGGGCCAGGATCCGGGCCAGCTCGTGACCGACGTGCCCCATCCCGAAGATCGCCACCACCGGGGTGGCCGGCAGCGGCTCGAGCAGCAGCGTCACGACGCCGCCGCAGCACTGGACCCCGTGCTGGTAGCGGGCCTTGTCGGACAGCTCGGAGGTGATGGTCTCCGGCCGGGCCGAGGCGAAGCCGGGGTCGGCCAGCATCTCCCGGGCCCGCTCGATCGCGACGGCCTCGAGGTTGCCGCCGCCGACGGAGTCCCACGTCCAGTCCTGGCCGACGACCATCTTGGCGCCGGCGTGACGAGGCGAGTGGCCCCGCACGTCGGTCACGGTGACGAGCACGCCGGGGAGGCGCTGCGAGCGCAGCGCCTCCACGGCACGCAACCACTTCATCGCGATCAGGCCTCGGACAGCTCGTGGACCGCGGCCTCGGACTCGGGACGGCGCTCGGGCGCCTCCGGGTCCGCGTCCGGCACGTCGACGCCGGGGGATCCCTCGACGACCTCGGCATCCTCGGACCCGCCGTCGGCCGGGCCCTGGTCGGGGCTGGCCGAGCGCGCCTCCTGCAGCGACCAGAAGACCGCCTCGGGGGTGGCCGGCGAGGGCAAGTCGACGCTGGTGCCCTCCGGCCCGAAGGCGGCGCAGGCCTCGCGCAGCGCCTCCCGGACCGCGAAGGCCAGCATCAGCGGGGGCTCGCCGACGGCCTTGGAGCCGTAGACGGCGCCGTCGTGGGCGGCGCGCTCGAGCAGCGCGACGTTGAACTCCGGCGGCATCTCCGAGAAGCTCGGCAGCTTGTAGGTGCTGGCCGACTGCGTGGCCAGACGGCCGCGCTTGTCACCGTCGCTGGTGTCCCAGCGCAGGTCCTCCAGGGTCAGCCAGCCGGCGCCCTGGACGTAGCCACCCTCGACCTGGCCGATGTCGATCATCGGCGAGAGGCTGTCACCCACGTCGTGGACGATGTCCACCCGCAGGGTGCGGTAGGCCCCGGTGAAGCCGTCGACCTCCACCTCGACCGCGGCGACGCCGTGGGCGAAGTACTTGAACGGGCTGCCCTGCATGATGGTGGAGTTCCAGTGCAGGCCCTCGGTGCGGTAGTAGCCGGCGGCGAAGAGCTGGGTGCGGGCGAAGTAGGCGGCGTGCACCAACTCCTCCCACGGCACGGTGCGGTCGGTGCCCAGCCCGGAGACGATCCCGTCGTGGAAGCGGATGTCCGGGGCGGGGACGTCGAGCTTGAGGGCGGCGACCTGGGCCAGCCGCTCCCGGATCTGCTCGCAGGCGGCCTTGACGGCGCCACCGTTGAGGTCCGCGCCGGAGGAGGCGGCCGTGGCCGAGGTGTTGGGCACCTTGTCCGTGCGGGTCGGGGCGAGGCGGACCTTCTCGTAGGGCACGCCGAGCGCGGTGGCCGCGACCTGCAGCATCTTGGTGTGCAGGCCCTGGCCCATCTCGGTGCCGCCGTGGTTGATCAGCACCGAGCCGTCCTTGTAGACGTGCACGAGGGCGCCCGCCTGGTTGAAGGCGGTCAGGTTGAAGGAGATGCCGAACTTCACCGGCGTGATCGCCAGCGCCCGCTTGGTGTGCGCGTGCTCGGTGTTGAAGCGCGCGATCTCCTCCCGACGCCTCTCCATCTCCCCGGTGGTCACGACCTGGTCCCAGGCCCGCTCGAGGCGGTCCATCTCGGTGACCGGCTGGCCGTAGGGCGTGGTCTGCCCGTTGACGTAGAAGTTGCGGCGGCGCAGCTCCTGGGCGTCCAGGCCGAGCAGCGGGGCGCACCGGCCGAGCAGGTCCTCGATGACGAGCATGCCCTGGGGACCGCCGAAGCCGCGGAAGGCCGTCTGGGAGGTCTTGTTGGTCTTGGAGATCCGGCCGGTGACCTTGACGTTGGGCAGCCAGTAGGCATTGTCGATATGGCACAGCGCGCGGGCCAGCACCGGCTCGGACAGGTCCAGGCTCCAGCCGCCGTCGGAGGTGAGCGTGCACTCCAGCGCCTGGATGCGGGCCTCGGCGTCGAAGCCGACCCGCCAGGTGGCGTGGAAGCCGTGCCTCTTGCCGGTCATGGTGATGTCCTGGGTCCGGTTGAGGCGCAGGCGCACCGGACGCCGGGTGAGGAGCGCACCCAGGGCGGCGATCGCCGCATACCCGTGAGGCTGCATCTCCTTGCCGCCGAAGCCACCGCCCATGCGCAGCTGCTGGACGGTGATCTCGCTGCTGGAGCGGCCGAGGACGTGGGCGACGATCTCCTGGGTCTCGGTGGGGTGCTGGGTGCTGCTCTGGATGAAGATCTGGTCGTTGTCCTCCAGCATCGCCAGCGCGGCGTTGGTCTCGATGTAGAAGTGCTCCTGGCCGGCGAACTCGAACTCGCCGGAGAAGACGTGCTCGGCGGCCGCGAAGGCGGTCTCGATGTCGCCGCGCTGCACGACCGGCTGGGCGCCCTGGAAGCTGTCGGCCTCGATGGCCTCCTTGATGGTGATCAGCGAGGGCAGCGGGTCGTAGTCGACCTCGACGGCCTCGGCACCGCGACGGGCGGCCTCGAGGGTCTCCCCGAGCACCCAGCAGACGTGCTGGCCGAAGTAGCGGACCTTGTCGGTCGGGAAGAGCGGCTCGTCGTGCTTGACGCCGGAGTCGTTGACGCCGGGGACGTCCTCGTGGGTCAGGACCCGGACGACGCCGGGCACCTCGTAGGCGGGCTCGACCCGCATCCCGGTGATGGCCGCGTGGGCGTGGGGCGCCGTGACCGGCCAGGCGTGCAGGACGCCGTGGGTGCGCGGGTGCAGGTCGTCGGTATAGAGCGCGGCGCCCGTGACGTGCAGCGCCGCGGCCTCGTGGTGGACCTCGCGCCCGACGACGGCGCCGTCGGGACGCTTGGCCAGCGGGGTGGTGTGGGTCGTCATGACGCGTCCTCCTCGTGGGTCGCGGTCTGGTGCTGGGCGAAGAACTTGAGCAGGGACTGCTCGAGCATGGCCGCGCGGTAGCGGTCGCTGGCCCGGTGGTCCGAGAGCGGGGTGCCCTCGCCGCCGAGCACGGCGGCCGCCCGGTCGACGGTCTCCTGGGTCCAGGGCGAGCCCTCGAGCTCGGCCTCGGTGGCCAGCGCCCGGATCGGGGTGGCCGCGACGCCGCCCAGACCGATGCGGGCCCGGGCGACCTGGCCCTCGACGATGTCGAGGGCGAAGCCGACCGCCACGCTGGAGATGTCGTCGAAACGGCGCTTGGCGATCTTGTGGAAGGCCGTGGTGCGCGCCAGCGGCAGCGGGATCCGGATCTCGCGGATCAGCTCCTGGGCGGTGCGCACGCTCTCGCGGTAGCCGGTGAAGTAGTCCGCCAGCGGCACCACGCGCTCGCCGTCGCGGCCGGTGAGGACCAGCGAGGCCTCCAGCGCCAGCAGCGCGGGCGGGGAGTCGCCGATCGGGGAGGCGGTGCCCAGGTTGCCACCCAGGGTGCCGCCGTTGCGGATCAGGCGGGAGGCGAACTGCGGGAAGAGCTGGTCCAGCAGGGGCACCTGCCCGGCCAGGCCCTTCTCGATCTCCGACAGGGTCAGGGCGGCGCCGATGCGGATCTCGTCGGCGTCGACCTCCAGGGCGCGCAGCTCGGGGAGGCGGTCGATGGCGACCAGCAGCGGCGGGCGCCAGCCCCGGATGTTGAGCTCGACGCCGATGTCGGTCGACCCGGCCAGCAGCACGACGTCGTCGCGCTCGGCCAGCATGGTGAGAACCTCGTCCAGGCTCTCGGGACGGATCAGCTCGGCGCCGTCGGCACTGAGGTGGGTGCGGGCCGGCGCCGGCGCGGGCTCGCCGCGGCGGCGGGCCAGAGGGTCGGCCTCGTCCGGGTCGCCCAGCGCGTAGGCGGCGTCGCGGATGGGGCGGTAGCCGGTGCAGCGGCACAGGTTGCCCGACAGCGAGTGCAGGTCGAAGCCGTTGGGGCCGTGCTCATGGTCGGTGGTCGCGTGCTGCTCGCCGGACTCGAGCACGGGCGCGCCCGAGCCCTCCTCGGCGGCCTCCTGCGCCGCGGGCAGCTCCTCGTCGCGGCGGGCGCAGCGCCCGGGACGGTAGAACTCGGCGGCCATCGAGCAGATGAAGCCGGGGGTGCAGTAGCCGCACTGCGAGCCGCCGCGCACGGCCATCTCGCGCTGGACGGGGTGGAGCTGGTCGGTGCGCCCCAGACCCTCGGCGGTGACGACCTCCTGGCCCTCCAGGGCGCCGGCCGGGATGAGGCAGGAGTTGACCGAGATCCACTCGGTGGGCGTGCCCTCGCCGGTGCCGGGCCGGGCCACCATGACGGCGCACGCGCCGCACTCTCCCTCGGCGCAGCCCTCCTTGGCGCCGGTCAGACCCTGGTTGCGCAACCAGTCCAGGACGGTGGTGTGCGGGGTCGCGTCCTTGAGCGGGAGCGCGCTCCCGTTGACGGTCACCGTGCCCGCGCCGTTGGCGGCGGGGCTGGCGGCCGGGGTGGCATCGCCCGCCCGACCGGCCACCGTCGTGGTGGTCATACCGGTCGTCGCGCTGTCGATGTGCGTCGTCATCGTCTACTCCTGTCCTGCAACTGGACTTCCTCGTGCCGGTTGGTCTGGACGGTTGGACGTCCTCGTCCTGGTGGTCGTGAGGGTCGGTCGGGGGGTCTGGGGTGGCGCGCTGATCGATTTAGGTATGCGGTGCAGGCTACCGTTCTCGACCCGCGCGGGTCGGGTGGCAGGGGTCAGTAGGGCAGCTTCGCGTGCCGGT
Organism: Ornithinimicrobium panacihumi; assembly: GCF_052073805.1. NCBI lineage: Bacteria > Bacillati > Actinomycetota > Actinomycetes > Micrococcales > Ornithinimicrobiaceae > Ornithinimicrobium > Ornithinimicrobium panacihumi. Next base: position 214,429 of record NZ_JBQGWG010000004.1, read on the forward strand.
TGACGTCCTTGTAGAGCAGGTAGCGGAAGCGTCCCGGCCCACCGGCGTAGCAGGCCTGGGGGCAGAAGGCGCGCAGCCACATGAAGTCGCCGGCCTGCACCTCCACCCAGTCTTGGTTGAGCAGGTAGACCGCCTTGCCCTCGAGCACGTAGAGGCCGTGCTCCATGACGTGGGTCTCGGGGAAGGGGATCGCGCCTCCGGGCTCGAAGGTCACGATGTTGACGTGCATGTCGTGCCGCACGTCGGACGGGTCGGCGAAGCGCTGGGTGCGCCAGGCGCCGTTCGTGCCGGGCATCTCGACCGCGGGGATGTCGTCCTCATGGGTGACGAAGGCCTCGGGGACCTCCAGCCCCTCGACGACCTCGTAGGCCTTGCGGATCCAGTGGAAGGTCGCCGCCTCCGAGCCGTGGTTGCGCAGCGTCCAGTCGCTGCCCGGCGGGAGGAAGGCGTAGCCACCCTCGGGCATCTCGTGCGCGGTGCCGTCGAGGGTCAGGGTCACGGTGCCGCCGACGACGAAGATCACGCCCTCGGCCCTGGCGTCCAGCTCGGGGCGGTCGGAGCCGCCGCCGGGGGCGACCTCGACGAGATATTGGCTGAAGGTCTCGGCGAAGCCGGACAGCGGCCGGGCGATCGTCCACAGCCGGGTGTCGTCCCAGAACGGGAGCAGGCTGGTGACGATGTCGGTCATCGTGCCGTGCGGCAGCACCGCGTAGGCCTCGGTGAAGACGGCCCGGTCGGTCGTGAGTTGGGTCTGCGGAGGAAGCCCTCCGGGCGGGGTCGCGTAGCGGGGCGCCCCGCTGCCCGTGGGGCCGCTGCCCGTGGGGCCGCTGCTCGTGGGGCCTGCGCCCGTCGATCCGGTGCTCATCGCTGTCCTCTCTCCAGGAGGCGGCCCGTCGGCCTGCTCTCCTCGGTGATCTGGGTGCCGCGCAGCCAGGTCTGCCGGACGTTGCCGTGCAGGTGGCGGTCCGCATACGCGGAGACGGGGTTCTTGTGCTTGAGGGCCTGGACGTCCACGTCCCACTCCTCCTCGGGGGCGAAGACGACCAGGTCGGCGTCGGCGCCCACCTCGATCCGGCCCTTGTGGGTCAGGCCGACGCGGTCGGCCGGTCCGGTCGCCATCCAGCGGACGACCTCGGTCAGCGGTATGCGGCGCGCCCTCGCCTCGCTCCACACGGCCGACAGGCCCAGCTGCACCGAGGCGATCCCGCCCCAGGCGGTGCCGAAGTCACCGGTGTCGAAGTGCTTGAGGTCGGCGGTGGACGGGGAGTGGTCGGAGACGACGATGTCGATGTCGCCGGCGGTCAGCCCCGCCCAGAGCTTGTCCTGGTTGGCCTGCTCGCGGATCGGCGGGCAGCACTTGAACTGGGTCGCGCCGTCCGGGATCTCCTCGGCGGTCAGGGTCAGGTAGTGGGGGCAGGTCTCCACCGACAGGTCCAGGCCCTCCTCGCGGGCGGCCCGCAGGGCGGGCAGCGCGGCGGCGGCCGACAGGTGCAGGACGTGCGACCTCCCGCCGGTGCGGCGGGTCTCCTCGACGACGCGGCCGACGGCGATGTCCTCGGCGTCGGTCGACCGGGAGGCGAGGAAGCCGGAGTAGGTCGCGCCGTTGGCCGGGGTGCAGGCCGCCAGCGCGGCGGAGTCCTCGGCGTGGACGATCATCAGGGCGCCCACGCGGGCGGTCTGGTCCATCGCCTCGGCGAACTGCTCGGGCTCCAGGTGCGGGAACTCATCGACGCCGGAGTCGGCCAGGAAGCACTTGAAGCCGAAGACGCCGGCCTCGTGCAGATCCTCGATGTCGCCGAGGTGGTCGGGGACGGCCCCGCCCCAGAAGCCGACGTCCACGAAAACCTGGTCGCGGGCCACGGCCTGCTTCTCGCGCAGGGCGGCGACCGTGACGGTCGAGGGGATCGAGTTCAGCGGCATGTCGATGATCGTGGTCACGCCGCCGGCGGCCGCGGCGCGGGTGGCGGACTCGAAGCCCTCCCACTCGGTGCGACCGGGCTCGTTGACGTGCACGTGGGTGTCGACCAGGCCGGGCAGGAGGACCTCGTCCTCAGCCAGCTCGACGACGGTCGCGGCCCGCAGGTCGGCGTCGATGTCCTCCACGGCCACGATGCGGCCGTCCTTGACGCCGACGGTCACGGCCCGTTCGGCGCCATCGACGACGGCACGGGAGGCCCGGACGACGAGGTCGAGCTCAGGGGTGTCGTTGTTCATGGGGTCCATCGTGCCCTCCCTGGCCTCGACGTGGTTGGTCTGCCGGCCCAGGCCGGTGCCGTGCGCGCTGACGACCTGGCCCGGGCGCAGGTAGGGCCGGGCGACGGCCACGCCGGCGGGGGTGCCGGTGAGGACGAGGTCGCCCGGGTCCAGGGTCATCAGCTGGGACAGGTGGGCCAGGCCTCCTTGGCCAGCTCGGCGGTCACGTCGGGCCGGATGCTGGAGAAGTCGATGATCAGCGTGCCCGGCCTGGCGCTGTCGAAGACGCCACCCTCGGAGGTGAGCACGTCGCGCACGTCCGGGCTGTCGGGGACCATGATGGCCACCACGTCGGCGTCCTTGACGGCCTCGGCGCTGGACTCGGCCGAGGTGCCGCCCGCGGCGACCAGGTCGGCCGCACGCTCGGGGTTGGGGTTGAAGCCGACGACCTCGTGGCCGGCGTTCTGCAGGTTGACGGACATCGGGCTGCCCATGATGCCCAGGCCGATGAAGGCGATGCGTGCCATGTGGTCTTCTCCTTGCCTGGTGGTGGCGACTGGTGCTGTCGCGCTAGGTGCGGGGTGGTCTGCGGTGGCAGGGACGGGCGGACGAGCCCGCCGCGTCGGTGTCGTGACGGGTGTCAGCCGCGGCGCTCGGCCGGGAGCCAGGCCAGGCTCTCGGTGGTGGAGGTGGTCGGCTTGTACTCCAGGCCTACGTAGCCGTCGTAGCCGCGCGCCTCCAGGTCGGCCAGCAGACCGTCCAGGTCGAGCTCGCCGGTGCCCGGCTCGCCACGACCGGGATGGTCGGCGATCTGGACGTGGGCGGTCTTGTCGGTGTGCGCGGCCACGGCCGCGGCGGGGTTGTCGCCGTTGTTGGCCAGGTGGAAGAGGTCGTTGAGGAAGCCGACGTTGTCGTGGCCCTGGGCGCGCAGCACCTCGACCACGCGGACGGCGTCCTCGGCGGTGCGCAGCGCGTAGGGCTTGGGGCCGCTGACCGGCTCGATGAGGACGGTGGCGCCGATGCGGGCCGCCTCCTGCGCGGCGTAGGCCAGGTTCTCCAGGGCGAGCGCGTCCTGCTCCTCAGGTGTGGAGTCGTCCACGCGCACGCCGTAGAGCGCGTTGAAGGCCTTGACGCCCAGGCGCTCGCCGATCGCGACCGCCACCGGGACGTTGTCGCGGAACTCCTGCGAGCGGGCCGGCAGGGACAGGGTGCCGGCGTCGGTGGACCCGGTGAGCTCGCCGGCGAAGAAGTTGAGGCCGACCAGCTGCACGCCGGACTCCTCCACCGCCCGGACGAAGGCGTCGACCTCGCCCTGGGACGGCGTCGGGTTGTCCGGCCACGGCCACCAGAACTCGATGGCGGTGAAGCCGGCCTCCGCCGCGGCGCGGGGACGGTCCAGCAGGGGCTCCTCGGTGAAGAGCATCGAGCAGTTGGCCAGGTAGCGCAGGCCGTGCGGCTGGGTGCTCATGGTCTCTCGTTCTCCTTAGGTTTTCGTATCGTGGACACTTATTTCCATTTTGTAAGAGGGTAGGGCGCAGTCGGACGTGGCGTCACGTGGTGCCACCGCGAGGGTGACGGGTGCCTCATACCCGAGAAGGTCGGACCGCCGCTCTCACGGGCGGTCGCCTCTCGAAGGATCCGCGGGGGCGGATCCTTCGGCAGCCTCAGCTGCCGCGGTAGGTGGAGTAGGCGTAGGGATTGAGGACGAGCGGCACGTGGTAGTGCGGCACGCCCTCGGACACGGTGAAGGTGACCGCCGCGGAGGGGTAGAAGCCCTCCTGGCCGGTCGCCCGGTGGTAGTCGCCGGTGGCGAAGGTCAACGTGTAGTCGCCGGGGGCGAGATCCTCCGGGCCGATCCGGCCGATGCGGCCGTCGGCGTCGGTGCTGCCGCCGCCGAGCTCGGCACCCTCGGCGTCGGTGAGCACGATGGCGACACCTTCGGCCGGACGACCCAGCGCGGTGTCAAGGACGTGGGTGGACAACGAGGCCATGGCTCAGACCGCCTGTTCGAGTCGGAGGAGGGTGATCTCACGAAGGTTGTCGACGACCTCGGCACGCTCGGTGTCGTCGTCGTTGCCGAGGCGTCGCTCGAGCTCGGCGAGGATCTCCTCGCCGGACCGGCCGGCGGCCCGGATCAGGAAGACCCGGTCGAAGCGCTCCTCGTAGGCGGCGTTGCCGGCGACGAGCCGCGACGCCACGTCGGCGTCCCGGGTGTCGACGCCGGCCTGCTCCCGCGAGGAGGCCTCGGCGTTGTGCCCCGCGCCGGCGCGCTCCCCGATGCGGGGGTGACCGGCGAGGGCCGAGTCCAGCTCCTGGGCGCTCAGCGTGCGCGCCGAGGAGTCGGCCGCGGCGAGGAGGGCGTCGAGGTCGGCGTAGGGCCGACCGGCGTTGACCTCCTCGACCCACCGCGGCACGTCGAGACAGCTGGCGAGCAGGTGGCGCGCCTCGGCGTCTCCGAGGGCGTTGAAACCGTGGACGTCGGCCGACATGGGACCTTCCTTGGTCGTGGGAAAGTGGGGAGCCGGAGGACTCAGATGAACGAGCGGACGTAGTCCCAGGCCTGGCCGGACTCGGGAGCGTCGTCGCGGGTGACCGAGGCCTCGATGAGGCCGTAGGGACGGTCGGCGGCGATGTAGACCTCGGAGTTGTTCTCCACGCCGAAGCGACCCAGGTCGTAGTCGAAGTGGTGCTTGTTGGGCGCGGAGAAGCGGATCTCGGCGATCTCGGGGTGGGCCTCGAGCACGTCGCGACCCATCGCGAAGAGGGTCTCCTGCAGCGCGCGGCTGTAGGTGGTCGCGAAGGCGGCCAGGCACAGCGCCTTGACCGACTCGTAGACGGCGTTGAAGTCGACACCCTCGGTGCTGCCCCAGCGGTAGCGGCAGGTCAGCGAGGTCGCCATGATGCGGTCGTCGGTCTCCTGGAGGGAGGTGTACTTGTCCTTCAGGAAGCCCTTGAACTCCGAGCCCGTGGACTTCAGGACGACGAGGTCCTCGAAGCCGGAGACGACCCAGACCTGCTGGTCCGCGTCACGACCGTCGACCGTCACCACGGTGGTGCGGGTCTCGGTGCCGCGACGGACGAAGCTGTGGTCGTGGCCCTGGCCGTCGACCTGGATGCGGTCCCAGGCGTACTCCTCGGCGCGGATCTGGGAGCCGGAGGCCGCCGGCGCCGCGGTGAGGAAGTGGGTGCCGAGGGCGACCGCATACTCCTCGATCGAGTTGATCCCGACCTCCTTGGCGAAGGCGAAGGCGGTGTTCTTCTGGGTGTCGGTCGGCAGCACCTTGGCCTGGTCCCCCACCGAGTGCGCCTCGGCGAAGTCACCACGCAGGGAGGTGGAGACGTTGATGTCACGGATCTCGTGGCGGTCGGTGTCGCGGACGATCCGCACGATGCGGTTCTCGGCCTTGCCGTACTGGTTGGTCCCGAGCACGATGCTCATGGTCTTCACACTCCTTTGTGGCGCTCCGCGACGTGCATCCACGATGCGGAATTTGACTACCGAATATTGGAAGAGTAGGGGTGCCCCACGCCGCCGTCAAGGGTTCTGGGCACAATACCCCAACCGATTTGGGTCGGATGCGTCGGGGCCGCGGGGTCAGGCGCGGCACGGACGCGCGAGATCGGTCAGGGTCTGGGCGGTGACGCCGGTCGAGTCGGCCACCTCCTCGGGTCGGAGCGCCCCGCAGTCGAGGCCGCGGACGACGAGGTCGGCCAGCGTGCGCGCGGTGGCCGGCTCGTCCATGACATTGCCGCCGGCCTTGCCCAGGTAGTTGCGCAGACGCTCGGCGGCGGCGGGGTAGTTCTCGCGGTAGAAGGCGTAGGTGGCGGCGAAGCGGCTCGGCAGCTGGGAGGGGTGCAGGTCCCAGCCCTGGTAGTAGCCGCGCTCCAACGAACGGCGGATGAGGCGGGTATGCAGCTCATAGCCTTCGCGCACCTGCTCGGCCGACCCCAGCGGCAGGATGTTGGTGGAGCCGTCCGAGAGCCGCACGCCGGTGCCCGCGGCGGCGGCCTGCATCACCAGCTTGGCCTGGTCGGCGACCGGGTGCTCCATCGACTGGTAGGGCGCGGGGATCCCGCAGAAGGCCGAGTAGTCGTAGGTGCCGTAGTGCAGCGCGGTGACCCGCCCCTGGCCGGCGTGGATCATGCGGGCCACGAGCGCCGTGCCGTCCGGGCCGAGGATGGACTGCGGGGTCTCGACCTGGATCTCGTGCCGCAGCGCACCCTCGTCCAGGCCCAGAGTCTGCTCGATCCGCTCGCTGGCGTGGACCATCGCCTCGACCTGCTCGACGCTGGTCACCTTGGGGAAGGTGACCACGAAGCCCTCGACCGAGCCGCCGGCGGACAGGAGTCCGTCGACGAAGGTGGCCAGCGTGCGGATGCCGCGCGCCCGGGTCGGCGCCTCGAAGCTCTTGAACCGGATGCCGGTGAACGGCGGGGCGCTGCCTGCGGCCTGCGAGGCGGCCAGGGCGGCGGCGGCCGCGGCCACGTGGCCGTCCTCCTCGTCGTCGGAGCGGTTGCCGTAGCCGTCCTCGAAGTCGATGCGCAGGTCCTCGATCGGCTCGCGGGCCAGCTTGTCCTCCACCAGCGGCAGCACCTCGACCGCGGCCACGCCGAGCAGGTCGGCCAGCACCTCGCGATGCTCGGCCATCGCCCCGGTGGCCTCCTCGCCCCAGCGAGGGACCAGGTCCGCGTCGTAGGCGTCGGCGGGGACGTAGACGGTGTGCACCGGCTGGCGGGCGGGCACGTCGCCGGGGAAGCGGGCGACCAGGTCGGCGTCGGCCTCCCGCAGGCGCTCGTCCAGGTCGGCGGTGAGCTCGGCGACCAGATCGGCCGAGGACGCGGGTGCGGACATCACTCTCTCCTGACTTCCCGTGGAACGGATAGGTTATTCCATCCAACGGAAGGACAGCGTGGTGGGCCCACCTGGGGACGTCATCGGCGGGCCGTGGGTCCGTCCATCCTGCCGTAACGGAAGGATCCGTGGGGAAGAAGTGACGGGCCGGTCGAGCGACGGGGCCGCTTCGGGAACCTGCGGAACCGGGCCGCGTGTCGCCGGTCAGCCGAGCAGGTCCGCCATCTTCTTGGCGATGAGGTCGGTGGCCCGCTGGGGCGCCAGACGGGAGAGCCGGTCCAGCATCGTGGCGTCCTTGCCGACGGTGACCCGGTAACGACCCTTCTCGACCGCGTCCTCGATGATCTGCCTGGCCGCGTCGGGGGCTGGCATGATGCGTCGGGCGGAGTCCTCGGCCGACACCTGCCGCGTGCCCGAGCCAGGGGCGTCCACCCCGGAGTTGGCGGTGATCTCGGTGCCGATCGCGCCCGGGAAGACGATGGTCACGCTGACGGGGGTCCCGCGCAGCTCGGCGTAGAGACCCTCGGTCAGCAGCTTGACCGCGGCCTTGCTGGCGCCGTAGAGGGTCTGCCCCGGCACCGGCAGGAAGCCGCCCATGCTCGAGACGTTGACGATGCAGGCCTCCGGCCGGGCCGTGAGCGTGGGCAGGAAGGCCTTGGTGGTGTGGATCGTGCCCCAGAGGTTGACGTCCAGCACCCGCCCCATCTCCTCGTAGGAGAGCTCGGCGAAGGGGACGAACTTCTGGATGATCCCGGCCACGTTGAGCAGGCCGTCCACGAGCCCGTGCCGCTCGAGCACCTCGCCGGCCATCGCCTCGACCGCCTCGCGGTCGCTGATGTCACAGGTGTGCAGGCTGAGCCGGTCGGCCGCCGCGGCCAGGGCCGCCGTCTGCTCGAGGGACTCGGCGCGCAGGTCGACCGCAGCGACCGTCGCCCCTCGTTGCAGCAGCCCCAGCACGACCTCCCGACCGATCCCGTTGCCGCCACCGGTGACGACGAAGACCTTGCTGGCTACCTGCATCTGCTGCCTCCTGGGGCGTGTCCGTGCGGGGGGCAGCCAGTCTATCTCCTACTGCCCGTAGGACTGTGCCCGGATCCGGCCCCGCCGCCGCTCGCGCTGCAGGCGATCGGCATGGTGGCTCCCACCGGCTGGGCCAGCCCGATGAAGAACAGACCGGGTCGGTCCGGGTCGAGGGTGCGGAACCACAGCGGCAGGTCGTTGTCCTGCACCGTCAGGACCTTCTCCAGGAAGGGGAAGGCCACCTCGTAACCCGTGGCCCAGACGATCAGGTCCGCCGGCGTGGAGGTGCCGTCGACGAAGCGGACCCGGTCGCCGTCGAGGGAGGCGATCCCGGGGCGGGTGGCGATGCGACCGTCCCGGACGGCGTCGAGGAAGTGCACGGACTGGACCGGGTGGGAGGTGCCCGGGGCGTGGTCCGGCCGGGGCAGACCGCCCCGCTTCCGGTTGCCGGACAGCAGCACTCCCAGCGTGAGCCGCGCCCTGGTCGCCCACCAGGGCGCCCACGACGGCAGCCCCACCTGGTCGGCCGGCCGTCCCAGGAGGTGCTTGCGCAGCACCCACTCGCCGCGGCGCTGGGAGACCGTGACCGACCTCGCCACCCCGATCCCGGCGACCGAGATGTCCATCGCCGAGTTGCCGCGCCGACCACGAGGACGTCCCGGCCCTCGAGCTGGGCCGCCCCGCGGTAGTCCTGGGCGTGCAGCTGCTCGCCGGTGAAGGTGCCGGGATAGTCGGGCAGACGGGCCTTCCGCGCGTGGAGAAGGTGACGAGATCACGCAGACCGAGGTGATCCACATACCGTTCGAAGTAGGCCGCCACCTGGTCGTGGCGGGCGTAGTCCGGGTAGTCGGGCGGCATCGGGAAGTCGCTGAAGGCCATCCGGGGGCAGGAGGTGTTGATCTCCAGGGACTCGTAGCAGGCCGAGACGCCGTTGGGTTTGTCCATCACCCAGTTGCCGCCCAGGACCGTGCCCTGCTCGAACCAGTCGAAGGGGACCCTGGCCAGGTAGAGCGCCTTGGCCGCCGCGATCCCCGAGGACCCTCCCCCGATGACGCAGGCCCGCGGCAGGCCGTGGTCCGGCTCGATCGGCGCGGTGACGGGTGGCGCGAGGTCCTCCTGGCGGACGAGATAGGCCATGGGTCGCATCCCGCCACCGGCGTCGTGGCGTCGGATAGGTTACGGCGGTGAAGGGAGCCATGATCGACCTGAGGCCGCTCAGGCACGGTGCGCCCTTCCGGTGGTACTGGGGCGGGGGGCTGCTCGCCGGGCTCGGCGCCCAGATCGCCGTCGTCGCCGTGCTCTTCCAGGTCTGGGAGATGACGCGCAATCCCTTCTGGGTCGGCGCGATCGGCCTCGTCCAGGCCGTCCCGATGATCGTCTTCGGCCTCATCGGTGGACCGGTCGCCGACGTGCTGGACCGGCGGCTGGTGGGTCTGTGGTCCACCGCCGTGCAGGCGGTCACCGCGCTGGTGCTGGGGGCGCAGCTGGTGCTGGGGCTCTACCCGCTGCCGCTGCTGCTGACCCTGATCGGGGTGCAGACCGCGGCCAGCGCGCTGGGCTCGCCGGCGCGACGGACCTTCACTGTCCGGCTGCTGCCCGCCCATCTCGTCGCGGCCGGCGTCGCGCTGCACATGATCGGCTTCCAGGTGACGATGATGATCGGCCCCGCGCTGGGCGGGCTGATCATCGGTGGCGCGGGGGTGGCGGCCTGCTACCTGGTCAACGCTGTCTTCCTGGTCGTCTCCTGGTGGTCCTTCCGGAAGCTGCCGGCCAGCCGGGCGGGGGTGGCGGCAGCGGTCCCCGAGGGCGAGGGGGCGGGGGAGGCGGGAGACCGCATACCCGAGAAGGCCTTTGATCGGGTCTGGCGGCGCACGCGGCGGGGGCTGGTGCTCATCGGCGAGGGGGTCGATCTCGTACGTCGGGACCCGGTGCTGCGCGGGTCCTTCCTGCTCGACCTCGCCGCGACCCTGCTGGCCTTCCCGATCGCGCTCTTCCCGATGGTCAACCAGGAGCTCTTCGACGGCGACCCGCGGACGTTGGGCTTCTTCCTCACCGCGGTGGCCGTCGGCGGCGTGACCGCGGGGATCTTCTCCGGGCTGGTCACCCGCGCTCCACGGCTCGGGCGGGTGCAGCTGCTGGCCGTCGCCGCCTGGGGCGTGGGGACCCTCGGTTTCGGACTGGGTGCGGCGACCTCGCCCTGGCTGGCGCTCGGGTCGCTGGTGCTCGCCGGGGCCGCCGACACCGTCTCGGTCACCTCGCGCGCGGCGATGGTGCAGCTGGCGACCGCGGACAGCCACCTGGGCCGGGTCAGCTCGGTGGAGCACGTGATCGCCGTGGCGGGTCCCGACCTCGGTAACGCCCGCGCCGGCGCCGTCGCCGGGCTCACCACGCCCGCTGCGGCGGCGGTCATCGGCGCCCTGGCCTGCCTGGCGGTCGGGGCGTGGGTGGCGCTCACGCACCGGGAGATCGCCGGCTTCAGCCTGGTCGAGGGGCAGGGCGGGCCCGCGTCCTGAGCGGAGCAGGACGTGTCGCCGGTCGCGGCTTCTCAGCCCTTGGCGGACTCCAGCATCGCGACCAGCTCGTCCTTGGCGGGGGCGACGTCGTCGGCCGAGGCGAGCTTCTCCCGCGTCAGGGTGATCGGGGTGCCGGTGGTCTTCTCCGCGCCGGCGGCCGCCGAGAGCCGGCCACCGTCCTCGAGCTTCCAGCGCACCACCGGCATCGAGGCGGCGAGGTTCATCGCGCTCGGTTCGCCGTGGACCGCCTGGACCGACTCCTTGACCGCGGCCAGCGCCTCGAGCCGCTCACCGGGGATGGTCCGGGTCGCCGACGTGGCGAAGGTGCCGTCGCCCTTCTGGCCCGGGAGGCGTCCCTTGCGGGCCTGCTCGAAGTCGACGGTGATCCCCTGCGCCCACCACCCGCTGACGCCCTGGGTCTCGACCAGCCACCGAGCCGTCTCGGCGTGGCTCCACCCCATCGCCCCCGCCTCGGTCAGCAGGTCGCGCCAGCCCTCGTGGTCCCGCCCGGTCGCCGCGCGCAGCGCGTCGGCGCCCATGTTGTCCTTGAGTCGCCTGACCATGGCGTCATCGTAGGACCGCACCCCCTCCCCCGCCCGGAAACCGGCGTGACGAGGCGAGGTCCACCGCATACCCTAAAGATCCGAGGGCGTCACCCAGCGCCCAGCCCGCACCGCGCCCAGCCCGCGGAGCACAACGGCGAAGGGGAGCAGATCCTCGGGCGTTGTTTCGGTATGCGGTTGCTGACCCCCAGCGATCACGTCGGCTGGGTGCGTGCTCGCGGAAGGTGGATCATGACGACCGACGCCGACTTCAAGGCCTTGGTGCGTGCGCGCATGGAACGCACCGGAGAGAACTACACGACGGCCCGGGCGGCGCTCCTGGAGCAGCCCGCACCAGCCCCCTCCCACTCGCCGTCCCCGGCCGACGACTCGACGGGCGAGCCTGCGACCGACCCGTTCGTGGAGCGCACGGTGCGCTCCTTCTTCGACGGGCCGCGACTCCGCTCCATCCCGACGAAGCGCAGGGCCCGGGTGGCCGTGCTGCTCCACCTGCTGGAGCGCTTCGAGGTGGGGCGCGACTATCCGGAGCGGGAGGTCAACGACATCCTGCGGACCGCCCACGACGACATCTCCACGCTGCGGCGGGATCTGGTGGACTACCGCTACCTGCTGCGCGAGGACGGGATCTACCGCGTCACCGAGGTGGTGCCGCAGCGGGATCCCAACGAGGCGCAGGAGGTGCCGAGCGACGAGGCCGCGCGGCTGGCGAGGTTGCCGCGGGCGTCCGGGTGAGGCCTGGGCCTCCGGCCCACATGTCGTGATCCACCGTGCGCAGCCGGCTGAGGTCGCACGCATCGGTGTGTCCCTGACAGAAAGGTCGGGCCTTCGCTACAGTCTGAGGTGCCGAGCCTCGACGTGACTGTCCCCCCGTCGAGGCTTGCTGCATGCCCGGGCCCGTTCGGAGCGTGTCGCCGGTCGCGAGCCGGTCGTGCGGACGACCCGCGTCAGGCGCGGACGCGGCCGGCCCGGTCCGTCCTCCCCAGCCAGACCGCCATCGCCACGCCCGCGAGCGCACCGAACAGGTGCGCCTGCCAGGACACCCCGGCACGCAGCGGCAGCACGCCCCACAGCATCGAGCCGTAGACCACGATCACCAGCACACCGACCGCCGCCGAGCCCCAACGGCGGGCGACGAACCCGTAGACGGCGAGGAAAGCTGCATACCCGTAGACCACCCCGCTGGCCCCGATGTGCACGGTGTTGGGCCCGCCGAGCAGCCACACCCCCAGGCCGCCGAGCAGGACGACGCCGGCGGTGACCAGCCACAGGTGACGCGTGGTCAGCGCGAGGAGACCGCCCAGCGCCAGCAGCGAGACGGTGTTGGCGATCAGGTGCCCGAAACCGAGGTGCAGGAACGGGCTGAGCACGATCCCCTGCAGGTGCCCCAGCTCGCGCGGGCGGATCCCGAAGCGGTCCAGGCTCAACGGCGTGGCCACGTCGACGATCTCGGTCGCCCACATCAGGGCGACGAGCACGAGCACGGGTGTGAGGCGGCGCACCCACGTGGGCGTGCTCGGCCTGGGTGCAGGTCGGGTCGCGCGGGAGGAGAGGGTCACGGGGACAGCCTGCCATCCGGCACCGACACATCCACGGCGGCCGGCCTCTGCCCCTGCCCCTCGTCCCGGACCGACTCCAGCGTCTGGCGCACCAGCGCGTCGGCCAACTCTGTGCCGCGCTCGATGAGCTCGTCGGTCCAGCCGCCGAGCAGGTGCCTGGCCAGGTCGAGGTCCACCCTGCCTTCCCAGCCGAGCGCCACCGCGTCACGCATAGGTTCGACCCAGGTCGGCTCGTGCGTGGTCACCGCCCCGCACGACCGGATGCGGGCGGGCCTGAACCACCTGGCGTTCCGGGTCGAGACCCGCGAGGAGCTGGACCGGCTGCGCACCGGCTGCGGGGAGCACGGCTGGACCGAGCTCTTCGCCGAGGACTACCCGCACGCCGGCGGACCGGACCACACCGCCCTGTTCGTCGAGAACGCCCAGGGCTTCGAGGTCGAGATCGTCGTCGACTGACGACCCGGGTCAGTGCCCGAGGCCGGGCAGCAGCTGCCAGGCACCGACGACCAACGCAGCGGCGCACACCAGCCAGAAGAGCCCGACCCACAGCGTCGCCGGGACCCCCGTCACCCGGGCCAGCAGGTCGGGATCGCTGGTGCGCTCGCGCCGCCGCCACCGCTGCCGCTGGAGCTCCACCACCGAGCGTGGAGCGGCCAGCAGGAGCGCCCACACCACCAGATAGGCAGCACCCGACAGCACCTCCGGCGTCGCCACCCAGGACAACCCGCCGACCAGGACCCCGGTGACCAGCACCACCCACAGTCCGTAGAGATTGCGGACCAGCAGGAGCAGGCACGCGCAGAGGAGGACGAGCCCCCAGAGGAGAGCTGCCGCATACCCCTGGCCGAGGACGAGCGCCCCGCCCAGGCCGACGAGCGCGGGTGCGGGATAGCCGGCGGCGAGCATCGCCACCATGCCCGGCCCGTCAGGGCGTCCCCGGGACACCGTGAGGCCGGAGGTGTCGGAGTGCAGCCGGATCCCGGAGAGCCGTCGCCCGACGAGGGCGGCGACCACCGCGTGCCCCGCCTCGTGGACGAGGGTGACGAGGTGGCGCACGACCGCGTAGCCGATCGGGCTCCACGTCACCAGCAGCGCGACGACCCCCAGCACGAGGCTGACCTGCCAGGTCAGCGGGGGCTGGGTGCTGAGGATGCGGCCCCAGAGGTCGGTGAGCACGAGGCAAGGGGTAGCAGGACTTCCTGGGTGCTGCCAAGGTAGGGACATGATCACCGCGGTGCACACCCTGATCTACTCCGACGACGCGCCCGCCACGCGGGCCTTCCTCAAGGACGTCCTGCGCTGGGCGTTCGTCTCCGAGGCCCAGGACGGCAGCGACCGGAGCGTCGACTCCGGCTCGCAGGACCCCGCCGACTGGCTCATCTTCAGCACCGGCCCCAGCGAGCTCGGCGTCCACCCCACGCAGACCGGGGACTGGACGGGCGAGCGTCACCACGAGATCTGCCTCATGTGCGACAACCTCGAGGCGACGATGGCCGAGCTGCGGGGGCGCGGTGCGGAGTTCTCCTCCGAGCCGCAGGACATGGGCTTCGGCATCGTCGCGATGCTCAAGGTGCCGGGGGCCGACGACATCCTGCTCTACGAGCCCACGCACGCCACGGCCTACGACCGCTGAGCCCCCTCCCCGTCTCGCGGACACCTCCTGTCCGCGGGCGGCCCTATCCTGACCGCCATGAGCGAGCCGCACCGCCTCACCGCACGGGATGCCCGGCGCGTGCTCGTCCGCGCCCAGCTGCTCACCAAGGACCGACCGGTCGACGTCATGGAGACCGTCCGCGAGCTGAACCACCTGCAGATCGACGTCGTCAAGGCCGTGGCGCCGGCGCAGCATCTCGTGCTCTGGAGCCGGCTGGGCAGCTCCTACGACACCGGCGAGCTCGACCGGCTCCTCGCCGAGCGGGCCCTGGTGGAATTCCTCGGCCACATCCGGCCGGCGGAGGACATCGGGCTCTATCGCGCGGAGATGCAGGCCTGGCCCGAGCTGACGCACGAGCGCAACGCCCGGTGGGTCGAGGCCAACGACGCGGCCCGCCGTGACGTGCTCGACCTGCTCGACGCCGAGGGTCCGCTGACGACCGCGGAGATCCCGGACACCACGCAGGTGCCGTGGCAGTCCACCGGCTGGACCAACGACAAGAACGTCCGGCGGCTCATCGACTTCATGGTCGCCCGCGGCGAGATCGCGGTGTCCGGCCGCGTCAAGGGCCAGCCGCTGTGGGACCTGGCCGAGCGCGTCTATCCCGACGTGCCCACGGTGCCGCTCGAGGAGGCGCAGGCCGAGCAGGACCGTCGCCGGCTCGCCGCCCTCGGCATCCTGCGCCCGCGCGGGCCGCAGTGCCCGGTCGAGTCCCTCGACGCCGGTGACGCGGGCGAGCCGGCCGTCGTCGACGGGGTGCGGGGCACCTGGTCGGTGGACCCGGCCTACCTCGACGACGCCCCGTGGCAGGGGCGGGCCGCGCTGCTCTCCCCGATCGACCGCCTCGTCTTCGACCGGCGCCGGATGGCCGAGCTGCTCGACTTCGACTACATCCTGGAGATGTACAAGCCCGCCGCGAAGCGGAAGTGGGGCTACTACGCGCTCCCGGTCCTCGACGGCGACACCCTCTGCGGCAAGCTCGACGCCACCGCCGACCGCAAGGCGGGCGTCCTGCGGGTGGATGCGCTCCACGAGGATGGGATATGGAGTGCCGCTCGCCGCGAGCGCGTGGTCGCCGAGATCCACGACCTGGCCACCTGGCTCGGGCTGGAGCCCGCCCTGCCGGCCCATCTGGGCGGGTCATGACGAGGGTCGTGGCGGACGGTGTTGCGGCGTGCCTGGCGCGCGGACCACGAGCGGCCTGGTCACCTATCTCGACGAGGTGCCGGTCGGGTGGTGCGCGGTGGCGCCGCGTGCCGCATACCGGGGGCTGGTGCGGGTCTTCACGGTGCCCTGGAAAGGGCGTGAGGAGGACCGGACCGACGCGTCCGTGTGGGCGCTGACCTGCCTGTTCGTGCGAGCGGGGCACCGGCGCCAAGGGGTCAGCGGCGAGCTGGCGAGGGCCGCGGTCGAGCACGCTCGCAAGCAGGGGGCGCGGGCGCTGGAGGCCCCGCGCACCCGGGCGGGGCCCGATCCGTCCCCGGTCTACGTGGTCCTTGGCGGACCGTAGACCTTCGGACCTGTCCACTCGACGATGGTCTGATGCCAGAGGCTGCCCGCCCGGGCGAGTCTGAAGACATGAACACGAACTCACAGACCCTTTCCCCGGTTGCCCTCCACGACGCCGCCCAGCACGAGGCCGCCCACCGCGACGCCGCCGAGCACGACGGCACCCAGCACGAGGGGACCGAGCACATTGATCGCCGCACCGCACTGAGCGCCCTGTGGTGGGCCGTGACCATGGGGCTCGTCGTCGCCTTCGTGATCTGGTGGGGCCGCGCGGACCTGCTCGACGGGTGGTCCGAATCCTGGGCGAGCCTGGCCCGGATCGGTGCCACGGTCGCGCTCATCGGCCTGTCCGCCGCCCTCAACCCGTGGAAGGCCGAGCCCTGCGGCACCTGCGGGCACTCCCGCTGACCAGCCCCTCGGTGGCGAGCCTCACGGCCAGATTTGTCGGCGCGCGCGGAGCGGCTCCAGAATGTGCTCGTGCTGGGCATCACCGACCTGCCGACCTACCTGCTCGGCCTCCTGCTGATCGTGCTCCTCCCGGGGCCGAACTCGCTCTACGTGCTGTCCGTCTCGGCCCGCCGCGGGACGCGGGACGGCTACCGCGCGGCGTGCGGTGTCTTCGCCGGCGACGCCGCCCTGATGATCCTCGCCGCCGGCGGGATCGCCTCGCTGATGCGCACCACCCCGATCCTGTTCTCGGTGATCAAGTGGGCCGGTGCCGCCTACCTGGTCTACCTCGCCTTCGGGCTGCTCCGCGGGGCCGTGGTCGGCTGGAGGGCCCGGCAGAGGACCCGGCAGACCGATGCCGAGATGGTCGAGGAGGTCCTCACCGAGGCCGTCGTGGAGAGCGCCCCACCCCGCGGGGAGGTCGAGAATCCCTTCCGCCGGGCCTTCGTGGTGAGCCTGCTCAACCCCAAGGCCATCCTGTTCTTCGTCTCCTTCTTCGTGCAGTTCGTCGACCCGGCCTATCCCTACCCGGCGCTGTCCTTCTTGGCGCTCGGGGCCTGGGCGCAGCTGTTCAGCTTCACCTACCTGTCGATCCTGATCTTCGGCGGCTCCTACCTCGCGGCGACCTTCAAGAAGCGCCAGCGGACCAAGGCTGCGCTGTCCGCCGGCGTCGGCGCCGCCTTCCTGGGCTTCGCGGTCAAGCTGGCGGCCACGCAGGCCTAGCGTGCCCACCCGCCACGTCCTCCTCGCCGCGCTCGTCGCCACGCTGTGGGGGCTCAACTTCCTGGCTTCCCCACCGGCCTGGCTTCGCTGGTGCTCCAGGCGTCGGCCCCCTTCACGGTGCTGCTCGGCGCCCTCTTCCTGCGCGAGCACCTCACCCGTCGCCGGGTGATCGGGGTCGCGATCGCCGTCTGCGGGCTCGCGGTCGTCGGCATCACCCGCGCGGAGGCGACGTCCTGGTGGCCCTTCCTGCTCGTCGTCCTCGGCGCCCTCGGCTGGGCCTTCGGCAACCTCGCCAGCAGGCTCGCCGCCGCGCCGAACCCCCTGCACCTGACCCTGTGGATGTCCGTGGTGCCGCCGGTCCCGATGCTCGCACTCTCCCTCCTCGTCGAAGGACCGGACCAGGTATGGCGCTCCCTGGCCACCTCCGGCACGCCCACCGCGCTCCCGGCGTGGGTGGGGCTGGCCTACACCGTCGTGCTGGGGACGGTCGTGGGGTCCGGGATCTGGGTGTGGCTGATGGCTCGCCACCCCGCCGGGGTCGTGGCGCCCTTCTCGATGCTCGTGCCGGTCGTCGGGATCCTCGCCGCCTGGTGGGTGCTCGGCGAGCGGCCCGCACTCCTCGAGCTGGGCGGTGGCCTGCTCGTCGTGGGCGGGGTCCTGCTGGCCGCGCGAGCTCGTCCCGGCCCGGGATTGACCCCACCCTCCTGACCACTCCACGGGCCCCTACGGGTTTGCTCGCTGACAGCGAGCAAACCCGTAGGCACGGACGAGGCGTGTGGGAGGCGAGGAGCGGGCGAGTTCAACCACATACCCCCTGGGGTATGATGCAGCCATGGCTCCGAGCACCATCTCACCTCCTGGCACCCTGCCCGCCTGGGGCACGGTGCTGGTGGTCGTCGCCCATCCTGACGACGAGTCCTTCGGCCTGGGCGCCGTCATCGACGCCCTCGCGCGGGCGGGCTCGGCGGTGCACGTCCTGTGCCTGACCCAGGGCGAGGCCTCGACGCTGGGCGCAGCCCCCGACCTGGCGGCCATCCGGGCCGCCGAGCTGCAGCACGCGGCGCGGGAGCTCGGCGCCCGCTCGACCGAGCTGCTCGACCTGCCCGACGGCGGCCTCGCCGACCTCGACCTCGAGACGCTCCAGGCCCCCGTCCGGAAGGCTGTGGCCTCCGTGACGCCGGACGGCCTGCTCGTCATGGACAGCACGGGCATCTCCGGACACCCCGACCACATCGCCGCGACGAACGCCGCGGTCGCCGTCGCGCGGCAGCACGACCTGCCGGTCCTGGCGTGGACGATCCCGGACGAGATCGCCGCCCGGCTGCTCGAGGAGACGGGCGTCCCTTTCGTGGGCCGCGGGAGCGTCGAGACCATGACGATCGAGGTCGACCGGGCCAACCAGCGGCGCGCGATCGACGCTCACGCCAGCCAGGCTGTGCCCGGCAGCGTGCTGTGGAGGAGACTGGAGCTCCAGGGCGGCGTCGAGACGTTGACCTGGCTCCGACCCGTGACCCAGGAGCACCCCCGATGATCAGCCGACGCACCGCACTTCTCCTGCCCCTCGCCCTGGGCAGTCTCGCCGCCTGCAGCCCTGACGCGGACGAGCCCGAGGGCGACCAGCTCGCGGCCATGGTGCCGCCACCCCGGGGCGGTTCCGCGCTGGGCGCGGACGACTTCGCCACCGCCATGCAGTCCCCGGGGTCCGTGCTCATCGATGTGCGCACGCCCCAGGAGTTCGCCGCCGGGCACATCGAGGGCGCGGTCAACATCGACGTCTCGGCCTCCGGCTTCGAGACGGCACTGGGTGAGCTCGACCCGAAGGTGCCCTACGCCGTCTACTGCCGCAGCGGCAACCGCTCGGCCAAGGCCCTGGCGGTGATGGAGCACCTCGGCTTCGTCTCCGCCTACCACCTCGACGGCGGCATCGGCGCCTGGACCCGCTCCGGCCGACCCCTGGTGACGCCATAACCACCCCGCCCGTTGACCTGGTCCAGGTGCGCACCGGCCGCCTGGCCACGGTGCGGTCGCTGTGGCCACGCCCCCGCCTGCTCCTGGCCCTGGCCGTGTGGCCGGTCCTCCTCGGACTGCTCTGGTGGAGCGGCTCAAGCCCCAGCGCGACCGCGCCGCTGCTCATCGGCGCCGCCCTGGCGCTCTCGCTGACGCTGGTCACCTACCTCCCGGCGGGCTGCCAGAGCCCGGCGCAGTCCGTCGGCAGCCCCTGCGGCATCGTCGGTCTGGTCCTGTCCGTCCTGGGAGCCGCCGCGATCAGTGACGGGGCCTCCGGCCCCGGTCTCGGGTATGGGGTGGCGTTCGTCCTCGCCGGCCTCGCCCACCGGGTCGTGACCGGAGGCGCGTGCGGGAGCCTCCCCTGCTGACCCCTACCCTCCCTACGGGTTTGCTCGCTGTGGGCGAGCAAACCCGTAGGGGCGATCGGGCCACATCATTCGCCCGGGAAGACCCAGGCCCGAGGGGCTGCGCCGGCGGCTGTCAGACCTCGGCCGTGGCGTAGGGTCCGGTCACGATCTCTCGCCCGGAGCCCTGCCAGGCCGCCGTCCCGCCCGCCACCGAGTAGGCCTCGACCCCGGCGCGCCGGAGGAAGTCCATCGCCTGCAGGCTGCGCCCGCCGCTGGCGCACACGACATAGACGGGCCGATCGGTCGGCACCTGGTCCACCTTCTGCGGGAGGGTGCCCAGCGGGATCAGCTCGGCGCCGGGGACGTGGCCGGCGCGGTACTCCCCCGGCTCGCGGCAGTCGATGAGGTCCGCCCCGTCGGCGAGACGGTCAGCCAGGGTGTCGAGGTCGACCTCCTTGGGCAGGTCGAGCAACTCACGCTGGCGGGTCACCTGAGCCTTGATGTCGGTCATGTCCAGACCCTTGATCCCCTCGATGACCTGCTCGAGGGACCGGGCGGGCAGCGCGCCGGGCTGGGAGAAGACGAGGATGCCCTCGCGGAAGCCCATGAGCGTCGTCGGATCGGGGTTGCTCCCATGATAGCAATACCCCAGGGGGTATTTATGCCGCTCAGGCGGGCAGGACGTAGAGATACATGAGCAGGAAGTGGAAGCAGGCCGCGACCATCACGAGCACGTGCCACAGCTCGTGGAAGCCGAAGACCCCTGGCCGCAGGTTGGGCCGCTCGAGGACGAAGATCACGAAGCCGACGCTGTAGACCAGGCCACCGGCCGCCATCAGCGCCAGCGCCCCGGTCGGCAGGTCCACACCGGAGAACAGCAGCGCCGTCGGCATCCAGCCCAGCCCGATGTAGAGCGTGTTGGTTACGTATTTCGGCAGCTGCCGCCAGACCGAGCGGAGCACGACCCCCAGAGCCGCGATGCCCCATACCGCCCCCAGCACCGCCCAGCCGAAAACGTCACGGAAGAGGACCAGCACCAGGGGCGTCACGGTGCCGGCGATGAGCAGGAAGACCGAGGTGTAGTCGAGGGTGCGCAGGATGTCGTTGACCCGCGGCCCACGGTCCAGGCCGTGGTGCAGGGTGCTGCAGACGAAGAGCGTGATGAGCGAGGCGCCGTAGATGCTCAGCCCCACGATCTTCCACGGGTCGCCCTGGGCGCCGGCCTGCGCGACGAGCAGCGCCGTGCCGAGGACGGCCAGGCAGGCCCCGAGCAGGTGGGAGGCGGTGTTGAACTTCTCGTCGGTGACGTGCACGCTGCCGTCCCGGCTCAGGGTGGTCATGTGGCCAGGGTGCCACGTTGTCGCTTTCATACCCCAGGGGGTATCTTCGTCGGGTGTCCCGAACCATCGATCTGACCACCTTCGTCGCCCGCCACGCCGACGGCGGCTTCGTCCTCGACGTGCGCGAGCCGGCTGAGTACGTCCAGGGCCACGTCCCTGGGGCGGTGCCCGCACCGATGAGCCGGATCACCGCGATGCTCGGCCCGGTCCTCAAGGACCGACCCGTGCACGTGATCTGCGAGACCGGCAACCGCAGCAGCTCGATGGCCGACCTGCTCGGCGCCCTGGGCTACGACGCCGTCTCGGTCGAGGGCGGCACCGCCGCCTGGCGCGCGGGCACCCCGTCGTCGCCGGGACCGGCGCGGCCTAGAGTCAGGGCCGTGCCCGCCACCACCCTCCCCTCTACCAGGCTGTCCCCGCAGTCCGACCACGGTCTGGCCCACCTGCCCGTCTCCGTCTTCGCCTCCGTGATGGGCACCGGCGGCAGCGCGCTCGCCTGGCACCGGGCCGCCGAGGTCTGGGACCTGCCGATGTGGCCCTCCCATCTCTTCGTCGCGGTGGCGACGGTCCTCTTCGCCACGGTCGTGACCGCATACCTGACGAAGGTGGTCCGCTGGCCGCACACGGTGCTGGCCGAGCTGCGCCATCCGATGCGCATCTCCTTCGTCCCCACCATCACCATCGCGCTGCTCGTGCTGGGCACCGCGCTGCAGGACCTCGCCCGGCCGGTCGCGGTCGGGCTGTGGTGGGCCGGGGCGGTCGGGCAGCTCGTCGCGACCGTCTGGGCGATGTCGGCGTGGACCGTGCGCGAGGACATCGGGGTCGAGCACATCACGCCCGCGTGGTTCATCCCGGTCGTGGGCAACATCGTCACGCCGCTGGGCGCGCCCCGGATCGGCTCGGTGGAGCTGGCGTGGTTCACCTTCGGCGTCGGGATCCTGTTCTGGATCGCGCTGCTGCCGCTGGTGCTCTACCGCGTGGTCCTGCACTCGACCCCGTTCGCGCCCAGGCTGCTGCCGACCTACGCGATCTTCGTGGCCCCGCCGGCGATGGGGTTGCTGTCCTGGCAGTCGCTCACCGGGGATCTCGAGGCGCCCCTGGCACGGGTCCTCTACGCGACCACGATCATCTTCGTGCTGCTCGTGGCGGCGCAGTGGCCGGCGCTGCGGCGGGTGCCCTTCGGCCTGCCCTACTGGTCTTACACCTTCCCCTTCGCCTCGGCCGCCTCCGCCGGCCTCGTGGTCGCCGACGGACTGCCCGGGATCGGGTATGAGGTCGCTGCCGTCCTCCTGCTCCTCGCCTCCACGCTGCTCAACGTGGGTGTCCTGGTCGGCACGCTCGTGCTGCTGGTGCGCGGTCGGTTGCTCCTGCCCGAGGGCTAGAAGGACCGTCAGCTCACGGGGTCGAGGAAGTAGCCGTCGTCCATCGCCGGGTGCGGCTGCACCGGCACGACCTGGAGCCGGACCCGCTCCTCCTCCCAGCGGCGCTGCTCGACCGACTCCCGGGCCTCGTTGAGGACCTGGCACTGGTCGAGGTCGAAGTAGAACTCGAGGTCGCCGCACCGGTCGTCGAGGCGGGCGAGCTTCTCGTAGTCCTCCTCGTCCTCGACCGCCTGGACGAACCGGTCGAGGACCTTCTGGACGGTGTCGCGGCGGACCCGGCGCCGCAGGTGCGGCAGCAGGTCGATGCGGCCGTCCTCGCTGACGATGATCACCATCGCGCCCTGACCCTCGCCGGCCAGGTAGCGGATCGCCGAGTTGTAGCGGGCGCCCCGCGATCCGTCGCCGGTGCCGGTGGCGGCACCGTCGAGGATGACGCCGACGGCGTGGCAGACGCCGTCCGGGGAGACCAGCACGGCGCCGTCGACGTTGGTCAGGCTGCGCAGCGCCTCGGGCCCGAGGCGGGTGGGCTCGATCGTGTAGGCCTGCGGCAGCAGCCGCCGACCCTCCGCCGCCGCCTCGGGGTGGACCACGAGCATGGTGCCGTGCTGCTGTCGGACGCACTCCTGGGTCATCTCCCACAGGCCCTCGGAGTCGCACTCCACCGACCGGGAGAAGACCCGCCGCAGGGTGTCGTCGAAGAGGTCGGGGTCGACGGGCTCCCGGGGCAGGCTGGGCTGGCCGTGCTCGACCCGGATCAACGGCGTCCCGGCGTGCGCGAGCTCCCAGGTGCCGTTGCCGACGACCTGCACGACGAAGCAGCGCTCCTGCCGCTTGTCGTAGGAGGTCTTGATCTCCCCGAGCCCGTGGACGAGGCGACCGTCGGTGAGCAACCGCATACCGCGGCCCGACATCTCCAGGGCCTTGCGCAGGGAGCGGGCGACGCTGAGCGGGATCTCGTGCTCGAAGGTCACCTGGGCCTCCACGCAGGCGTCCCCCCGCGGCGCGAGGGCCAGCGAACCCAGGCTGGTGCGGCCCTCGTAGGTCTGGGCGCTGACCGCGTCCAGCGCGTCGCGGACGCCGTGCGCGAACTCCTGCCCGGCGCGGGCGACGACCCCGTTGACGAAGCTGTCCGCGGCGGCCCGCAGCACCGCCCCTGCGTCCACGCTCATGAGCGAGGTCGGCGTGACGCGGTCCAGCTCGCGGGAGGCCGCCCGCAGCACGTCGACGACGATGGCGTCGGGGAAGGACTGCGGCAGCTGGAGCCCGTCGACCGACAGCGGCTTGAGCCGGTGGAGCGACTCCCAGGCCTCGCTCCGCACGGCCAGGACCGGGAAGACCCGGTAGTCGCCGACGACGACCGACAGCCCCACGCAGACGGTGCGGTCGTCGAAGTGGGCCGCGGTGGTCAGCGCCTCCACGACGATCTCGCGACGGCAGGACTCCAGCAGCGCGGCCCGCTCGTGCACGGCGGAGTCGTCGTCGGGCAGCTTCTTGGCGCGGCGGGCGAAGCGGCGCTCCGCCTTGGTCATCAGCCCGTCGAGCTCGGAGAGGTCGAAGGCACGTCGGCGCGGCTCGATCGCGATCGGCCGCTCCTGATCCTCCTCGGGCAGGCCGATGAGGAAGCCGCGGGGGTCCAGCTCGATCCCGGCCCGGTCCAGCGCCTCGTCGGCCAGCCTCTCCATCGACCAGCGCAGCTCGGCCTGGCCGTCCCACATCCTGTTCGGGCTCACGGGGCCACATCCTGCCATTGCCTACGCGCTCAGGCCCCTTCCCCTCCGTCGGGGCCGGCCGGTCCGTCGGGCGTGGCATGCAACTTCAGCCGCGCGGCGATGTCGTCGGTGATCCGCACCAGCTCGTCGAGGTCCTTGTGGCGGACGAAGACGATCCCGTCGGAGATCAGGGTCGCCCTCCAGTCGCGACGTGGCTCGCCGACCTGGAGAAGATCCACGTGGCAGAGGTGAGCCCCATACTCCTCCTGCAGCTCCTCCAGGCCCTCGATCCGGGTGATCACCCCCTCGCCCTCGGCCCGCTTGAAGAGGCTGACCGCGTTGTAGACGTGCTCCGGGCGCTCGATGGTGCTGTCGCTCTCGTCGCTGTCGGTGCCGCCGGTGTCACGTCCTCCGCGGACGACCGCCTCGGCCCAGGTCTGGAAGAGGTCGCCGTCGGCGCAGTAGTTCATGACGTCGACGAGGCGCGCGCCGGGCGGTCGCGCCCCGATCTCGCCGAAGACGACCTCGCCGTCGTCCTTGAGATACCACTCCATGTGGGTGAAGCCGCTCTCGAAGCCGAGCACCTCCAGGACCCGGCGGCCCATCTCGCGCCCGCCCTGCAGGTCCTCCCGCTCGATGTCGCGCAGGGAGATCGTCATCGGGCTGATCCACTCCTGGGTGCGCCCGACGAGGGGACGGGGGCGATACCAGGCGATGTTCTCGAAGACGACCTTGCCGTAGGCGCAGACCGTGTCGTAGGTGAACTCCTCGCCCTCGATGAACTCCTCGACCGACAGCTCCTCGACGTGGGCGACCTGCGGCAGCACCTCCTCCAGCTCCTCGTCGGACTCGACCCGGTGCGTGTCGGCCGAGCCGGCCCCGTCGACCGGCTTGACGATGAGCGGGTAGCCGATCCGGGTCGCCGCCGCGCGGACCTCGTCGGCGGTGGTGGCGCTCTCATGCCGCGGGGTGCGGATGCCGGCCTCGTCGAGCACCTGCTTCATCCGCTCCTTGTCGCGGAAGGGCAGGGTCTGCTCGACCGTGAGACCGGGCAGCCCCAGCTCCTCGCGCAGGCGCGCGGCGAGGATGACATAGGGCTCCCAGGTGCACTCGACCTGGTCGATCCGCACGTGCTCGGCCAGCCCCTTGAGGGTGGCCACGACCCCGTCCTCGTCGGCCCAGTCCACCTGCTCGTAGTGGTCCAGCGCCTCGCGCGCCTCCTCCGGGATGTCGTCCCAGCCCTGGTCGCCGACGCCGATGACGCGGGCCCCTGCGGCGGCGAGCGCACGGGTGAAGTAGGCCTGCTCGAGCGGGAAGCCGGGCGAGAGGAAGACGATGCTGGGACGCTCGTCCTCGGCGGGTTCGACGAGCTCGACCCGCAGCGTGCTGATGATCCGCTCGAGCGCGTCCCTGACGACCTGGGTGTCCTCGTGGCGGACGATGACCCACCCCTCACCCTCGTAGGAGTCGTTGGAGTCCTGCCCGGGCTCGGGGATCTTGGCGTCCACCACGAGCTCGCCGAGCCCGGCCTGCAGCTCCTCCAGCGCGTGGACCTCCTTCACCTGACCCTGCCCCATACCCCTCAGGTATGCGGTGCCCGTCGCGTGGGTCCGCTCGGCCGGCTCGAAGCGGTCCAGCAGCACCAGCTCGGACCACATGCGGGTGAAGTCGAAGCCGTGGCTGATCCCGATCATGTCGGCCAGCTGCTTTCCCGGCGGGCGGGCGCCGACCTCGGAGATCGCGACGCTGCCGTCGGGCCGCTCGAACCACTCCATGTGGCTGAAGCCGTCGCGCAGCCCGAGCGCCTCCAGCGCGCGGGGACCCATCTCCTGGATCTGCCGGTAGGCCGGGTCGTCGTCGAGCTCGCGGCGGAGCAGGACGGTCCACTGGACCCAAGGATTCTCCAGCACCTCCAGCGGGGCCGGGCCGTAGTCGGAGATGGACGCCCAGATGGTCTCGCCGTCGATCGTGACGGCGTCGTAGGTGTGCTCCTTGCCGGTGAGGAACTCCTCGAGCAGCCAGCCCTGCTCGAGATTGTCGGCGTGGTCCTCCAGCCAGGTGCGCAGGGCGGCGTCGTCCTCGAGCCGGTGGGTGTCCTGGGTGCCGGCGCCGTCCGGCGGCTTGGCCACGACCGGCAGCCCGACCTGGTCGATGAAGGCGGTGGCCTCCTGCGCTGACCGGACCAGGCTGTGGCGGGCGCAGGGGATGCCGGCGGCGTGCAGCACGTCCTTCATCTGCGACTTGTCGCGGAAGTTGCGGGCGGTCGCCGCGTCGACGCCGGGCAGGCCGAGCTCGTCGCGCGCCTCGGCGACGGGCACCTGGAGCTGCTCCAGCACGCCGATGAGCCGCTCGACCGTGCCGAGCTGGCCCTCCAGCCCGCGCACGGCCTCGACCAGCTGGGCGGGGTCGAAGGGGTCCTCGACCTGCCAGTGCCCGACGACGGCCTCGGCCAGCTCGGGGCTGAACTTCTCGGCGGGGTCGTGGGAGATGATCGCCAGCTGCACCCCCGGGATCCGGGCGGCGGTGAGGGCGAAGGCCTGGCTCGCGGGCATGAGGAAGGGCGCGACGAAAGCGGCGGTGACCATGGGCGGAAACGCTAGTTGCTGGTCCGGCCATCGGCATCCGCAAGCACCATCCACCGGGCTGGCCGGGGGTGCAGGACC
Source organism: Ornithinimicrobium panacihumi (assembly GCF_052073805.1). Classification (NCBI taxonomy): domain Bacteria; kingdom Bacillati; phylum Actinomycetota; class Actinomycetes; order Micrococcales; family Ornithinimicrobiaceae; genus Ornithinimicrobium; species Ornithinimicrobium panacihumi. The sequence continues at coordinate 240,907 of NZ_JBQGWG010000004.1, forward strand.
CGGTTAGAGCGTGACCACCCAGTCGCCGTAGAAGATCGCCAGGCCGATGGCCACGCAGGTGCCGGCCACGATCCAGAAGCGGGCCACGATCGTCACCTCGGTCCAGCCGATGAGCTCGAAGTGGTGGTGCAGCGGGGCCATCCGGAAGACGCGCTTGCCGGTCGTCTTGAAGCTGATGACCTGGATGATGACCGAGGCGGTGACGATGACGAACAGCCCGCCGAGGATGACCAGCAGGAGCTGGGTGTGGGTCAGGATGGCCAGCCCGGCCAGTGCGGCCCCGAGGGACAACGACCCGGTGTCACCCATGATGATCTGGGCAGGGGCGGCGTTCCACCAGAGGAAGCCGAAGCACGCGCCGGCGATCGCGCAGGAGACGACGGCCAGGTCGAGGGCGCCGCTGACCGAGTAGCAGTTGGGGCCCGGCGACAGCTCGCAGCTCTGGGTGTACTGCCACATACCGATCACGGTGTATGCGGCGAAGACCATGACCGAGGCGCCGGTCGCCAGACCGTCCAGCCCGTCGGTGATGTTGACCCCGTTGGAGGCGCCGGTGATGAGCAGGTTGGACCAGAGCAGGAAGAGGATCAGTCCGATGACGGGCCCGGCGAAAGCGAGGTCGAGGTTGGTGTCGCGGACGAAGCTGACCGCGGTGGAGGCGGCGGAGCGACCCTCCTCGTCCTTGACCAGCAGGGCGGCGAGCGCGAAGAGGACGGTGATGACGGCCTGGCCGACCAGCTTCTGCCCCGAGGTCAGCCCGAGGCTGCGTTCCTTGCTGATCTTGGTGTAGTCGTCGAAGAAGCCGACCAGCCCCAGCCCGGTCAGCAGGAAGAGCACCAGCAGGGCGCCGAGGGAGATGGGACTGTCGACGACGTCCACCCACCCCAGCGCCTCCAGGGCCAGCCGCACCGCGTGCGACCCGAAGTAGCCCACGATCGCGGCCCCGATGATGACCGCACCTCCCATCGTGGGCTTGCCGCGCTTGACGTGGTGGTGGGTCAGGTCGTCCCGGATGAACTGGCCGTAGGAGCGGCGGACCAGGAAGCGGATGAACAGCGGCGTGCACAGGAGCGCGAGTGCCATCGAGATCCCTCCGGCCAGCAGCACGTTGACCATGCACGCTCCTCACGATCTGGACGGCCAGGAGGTTCGGCCGAGCCCGGCCAGCGTAGTGCACGCCAGTTCGTCAGCCGTGCAACGACGATGGGTCCGGTCCGAGTGCGGCGAGCACGACGTCGATGAACGCGCGGGGGTCGTCCAGCCAGGGATAGTGGCCGGCCTTCGGCAGGGTGACCACCTCGGCCCTGTCAAACAGGCTGGCCAGCGCCTCGGCCTGGCGCCTGGTCGGGTGCAGGTCCACCTCGCCCCGCACGACCGTCACCGGACCTACGAATGCCTCGGCCGCAGCCTGGAGCGAGACGGGGTCGGGCAGCGGATCCGCGTAGTAGGTGCTGAGCCGCTGGCTGCGGTCGACGAGCGAGTCCCGGGCCAGCTGATCCTGGGCGGAGCCCCACGCGCCGAACCACAGGCGCTGGGCTTCCAGCGAGGTGGGGTCGGCGGCTCTCGCGGCGACCGCTTCCGTGATGCCGGGCTCGTCCTTCCGACCGCCCAGGACGGCCGCGATCCCCTCGGGGTCGGCCTCGATGCCCGCGGCGCCGACGGCCGGGGTGACCAGGACGAGTCGACGAACGCGCTGCGGATGCCGCGTCAGGTAGCACAGGGCGGCCGCCGCCCCTGCGGAGTGCGCGACCAGGTCCAGCGTCGTCAGACCGAGCTCGTCCCGGGCGGCCTCGATCAGGACCGCCACTTCGGAGACAGCGACGCGCGGCAGCTCCAGGACGGCGAGCGCTCGGTGTGCCGACAGCCCACCGAGGTCACCCAGATACCGCCCGTCGAGCAGAGGGCCACCGGGCACGACCAGGGCAGGGTCCTCTCCCTGACCGAGCAGGCGGTAGTGGGTCATGGGCGATCTTGCCGCGAGTCCTCAGCCGACGACGCGGACCCACAGCCGCCGCCAGAAGCCGGAGGTCCGCTCCAGCTTGGCGCGCCGCTGCCGGGCGGCCGCGGCCTCCCCGGAGACCGCACCCGCGTAGGCCTTCGACCCGAGCCCGGTGACGACGGCCTCGCCCGCGCCCCCGCCCGAAGCCATCGAGGCACCGGCTCCGGCGTACATGGCGTGGTCCCGATAGCACTCCGGGCAGAGCTGGCGTCCGGTCATCGTCCCCTCGGTGCGACGTACCTACCGGCGGCACTGCTCACATCTGGCCATGCGCCCTCCTCAGTCCGAGATGGGACGAGGGTAGCGACCTCCGGCCCGTGCCTCACGGTGGAGCGCGACCACCCACGGAGCCCTAGGGCCAGAGAGTCCCTCGGGCACGGCATCTGTCGAGATGCAGCGAACTCTGCGTAGCCGTCCCCGGTCAACCGTGCACGATCAGGGTTTCCCGGGGGTGCTGTGCAAGGTAGCGCCGCCTCACATCATCACGGTGCGCACGGCCCGTAGGTGTGGGGGTCGGCTCGGGAGGGACGATCGATACACACTCCATCTGTGCGCCACCTCGGTAGATGGAGAGGGGCTAGACTGCCCCCACTTCGCAGTTGACGCAACGTCATGAAAGGGTGCGATGGCAACGACGCCGCTGGACACCGCCGAGCGCAAGGCTCCCTTGGTGGCCCGCCACCTGCGTGTCCCGTTCATTCTGCTCATCTTGTGCTTTGCCGCCTGGGGGATGGCCGCAAACCTGACCGACATCCTGGTCGGGGTCTTCCGAGGCATCTTCGATATGTCGAACTTCCAGTCCTCGCTGGTCCAGTTTGCCTACTACGGCGCCTATTTCTTGCTGGCGATCCCGGCTGCGTTCATCAACGCCCGGTTCGGCTTCAAGGCTGGCGTCCTGGTGGGGCTGGCGCTCGCGGCGGTGGGTGGGTTCCTCTTCATCCCGGCCAGCAATCTGCTTGCCTACGAGATGTTCCTGCTGGCCCTCTTCGTCCTGGCCGCAGGTCTGTCCATTCTGGAGACCTCGGCCAACCCCTTCGTCATCGGTATGGGTGAGGAGGCCAGTGCCACCCAGCGCCTGAACCTCGCGCAGTCTTTCAACCCGGTCGGCGCCAACGTCGGTGTGCTGATGGGCGCCATCCTCATCCTGCCGGACCTGACGCCGGAGGAGAGCAAGACCATCATGAGCGAGGACGAGCTTCTCGCCGCCACCAAGTCCGATCTAGGGTTGGTGCTGCAGCCCTACCTGGTGATTGCCGGGCTCCTGGTGCTCATCTGGCTGCTCATCGCCTTCCGCAAGATGGAGTTGCCCAGCGCGCCGACGCCGGTCGACCTTACCGGCGGTAGCGGTGGCACGTTCGGGCGCCTCTGGTCGAACCGGCACTACCGCTACGGCGTGGTGGCCCAGTTCTTCAACGTCGCGGCCCAGACGTGCACCTGGACCTTCACCATCCTGTATGCCCAGGACGTCGCCGGGACCTCACCCGGCGAGGCCGGCTGGTGGCTGCAGGCGAGCCTGATCCTCTTCCTGGTCTCCCGCTTCGTGATGACCTACCTGCTGGGGATCTTCCGGCCGGCTCTGCTGCTGCTGATCATGGCGGCCTTCGGCGTGATCTGCTGCCTGACGTCCATCTTCTTCCTCAACATCGTCGGGCTGATCGCAGTGGTGGCCATCTCGGCCTCGCTGTCGCTCATGTTCCCGACCATCTACGGCCTCTCGCTGCAGGGGCTAGGCACAGACGCCAAGTTCGGCTCGGCCGGTCTGGTCATGGCCATCCTCGGCGGTGCGCTGGTTCCGATGGTGCATGCGGCCGTGATGGATGCGGCCGGATCGGCGATGGGCTACATCGTGCCGGGAATCTGTCTGGCGGCGGTCGCGGCATACGCACTGTTCGCGCTGAAGAGCACCCGTCCGGCGGCTGGCGCCGCGACGGCGCGGGCCTGAAGGGTGGCGATCGGTATGCACGCACGCACGTGGATCACGGTGGGCACGGTGCTCTCCGGCCTCACCCTGGCGGGCTGCACCGGCGATGAGCAGGAGCCGGTCTCGGTGGGACTGATCACGAAGCAGGAGGAGAACCCCTACTGGGTCTCGATGAGGGACGTCGCGCAGGAGACGGCCGACGAGCTGGACGTCGACCTGATCACGGCCACCGGCACCAGCGACACCGACGTCGCATCGCAGGAGGCGGCACTGGCGGACATGGTGGCCGACGGGGTCGACGGCATCCTGATCGCGCCGACCGACCCGGTGGCCCTACTGCCGTCGATCCAGGAGGCACGGGACGCCGGGGTGCTGGTGATCGCGTTGGACACCCCGGTCGATCCGCCGGAGGCGGTGGACGCCTTTTTCGCCACGGACAACGAGGCGGCGGGCCGTTCGATCGGGGAGTATGCCGCCGCGAAGGTCGACGACCTCGGGCTGGATCCACAGGTGGCCATGCTCAACCTGTCTGAGGACATCAGCTCCGGGGAGCTGCGGCGGATGGGGTTCCTCGACGGCTTCGGGCTCAGCGAGGACGATCCGGCGATCGTGGCCTCGGTCGACACGCAGGGTGACCGGGACAACGCCGCGGTCGTGATGACCCAGTTGCTCGCCGAGCACCCAGGCATCAACGTGGTCTACACGGTGAACGAGCCGGCCGCGCTTGGAGCCCTGGCAGCACTCGAAGCTGCCGAGGCTGACCTGGACGAGGTAGTCCTGGTCTCGGTGGACGGTGGGTGCCGCGCGATGCGCGAGGCCGTGCGGCCCGGGGACATCGACGCCACTGCGACGCAGTATCCGCAGAACATGGCCCGTGAGGGTGTCCGGGCGATCACTGCGGCGGTGCGAGAGGGCGAGGCGCCCAATGGAATTCTGGACACGGGGAGCGAGCTGGTCAGCGACGACCCGATAGACGGGGTGGAGTCGCGGCGCGTGGAGTTCGGGATCCGGACCTGCTGGGGTAGCTGATCCGGTGACTGACCGGGTGCTGAGCCTCACTCAGCGCCTGTCAGTCACGCGCTCAGCGCTGGGTGAGCCTGGCGGGCCACTCGACGATGGTGGCGCCGCGGGTGGCCGGGAAGGCCATGGTGTCGCGGGGAGAGCCGGTCAGGAGGCGGTACATGAATTTGGCCATGTCTCCATAGTGGCGGAACCTAACCCATACTTCCAATGCCGCCTAGACAGGTGACCCATACGCTAACGTCATAGGTGTGGAGACTGAGACGCTGCGGTGGTTCCAACTCGTTGCCGATGGTGTGACGGTGACCGAAGTGAGCGAGATCGAGGCGATCTCGCAGCCTGCGGTGTCCCGGGCAATGAGACGGCTCGAGCTGGAGGTGGGCACACCCTTGTTGCGACGTGAGGGGCGGGTGCTGCGGCTGACGCACGCCGGGTCGGCGTTCAAGGGGCACGTGGACGCGGTCCTGCATCACCTCGACGACGGCATCGCGGCCGTGCAGCAGATCTTGGACCCCGAGCGGGGCACGGTGACCATTTCTTTCCAACCATCCTTCGGCACCTGGCTGGTCCCGGACTTGGTCAGCAACTTTCACGCTGAGCACCCGCAGATCCGCCTCGACCTGCGCACGAAGTCGGACGAGACCATGCCTGAGGTCGGGCCTCGCAGCGACGTGGACGTCGAGTTGTCCACGTTGCGACCACCTCAAGGCCCCGAACATCCTCAGTGGAGGGTCCTGACAGTGGAGCCCCTACGCCTGCTGGTCGGACCCGATCACCGCCTTAGCGGCACCGACGAGGTCGCGCTGAGCCAGGTCGCCGATGAGCCGTTCGTCATGATCAAGCCGACCTCGTTGCTGCGCCGGCAGTGCGAACAGATGTGCGTCGAGGCGCAGTTCGAGCCGTACGTCGCTTTCGTCGCCGATGACCTCCCCACCTTGCGGGGATATGTCGCAGCGGGCCTGGGCGTAGCCATCGCACCCGCCCTGTGGGGCGGGTCGGTCGCGGCACCCGTGGCGGGCCTGCACGTCCTGGCGCTGACGGACCGGAGCGCGACACGGGAGGTGGGGCTGAGCTGGGCCCCGCAGCGGCGCATGCTCCCGGCGGCCCGACTGTTCCGAGACTACGTGCTGGACCGGGCGCGCGCCGGGAAGCTCCCGCGGCCGGTCTGAGGTGGGCCGCGCTTCGACGGGGAGACCTTGCAGTCGATAGACAAGACTGAAGCAGACCGCCGCCCGGCCAGACTGTCAGCCTCCTGGGAGCAGGGGATCGGCCCGGCCGAACACCAGACGCGAGTCGCGATTGGTCGGCACGCGGCGGCTCAGTTGGGCCAGGATGACGGTATGGATGGACGAGCAGTCGTTGTCGGCGAGGCGCTAATCGATGTGGTCCAGCAGGGATCGGTCACCGAGGAGCACGCTGGAGGCAGTGCTCTGAACGTGGCTGTTGCTCTGGGACGGTTGGATCGCCCGGTGGACTTCTTGACCCGAATGGGTGAGGACGACCGAGGAGCGGTGCTGCGTGAGCATCTGCGTGCCTGCGGCGTGGACCTGCTCCCAAAGTCGGTGGTGCCGTCAAGCCCGACGTCGACGGCCGTCGCGACACTGGACACGCAGGGTGTCGCCTCCTACCAGTTCAACCTGGACTGGGACGTGGCGATCGAGGCAGCCCCGATGACGCCGCTGGTCGTCCACGCCAGCTCGATGGGCACCGTGACGCCGCCCGGTGGTGCGAAGGTCGCCGACTACATGCAACGGACCCGAGACCGAGCCACCATCAGCTATGACCCAAACACCAGAGCCGGGATCATGGGCCCGGTCGATCGGGTTCGTCCCCTGGTGGAGCGACTGGTCGGGCTGTCCGACGTCGTCAAGGCCTCGACCGAGGACATCGCCTGGCTCTACCCCGGCTCGTCAGCCGAGGAGGTCGTCCGCCGGTGGTCGCAGGCGGGCCCGTATCTAGTGGTCATCACCGACGGCGAGAACGGAGCACTGGCCGCGACCAGGCAGACTTTGCTGCAGGTGCCCGCTGAGCCGGCCACCGTGGTGGACACGATCGGGGCCGGTGACACCTTCTCCGCTGGTCTCATCGACGGGCTCTGGGCACAGAACCTGCTGAGTGCCCACCGACGGGCGCAGCTCGCCGCGTTGTCGCGGGACGACGCTGCGCGGTTGCTGGTGCACGCAGGGCGGGCAGCGGCGATCACCGTCTCCCGCGCAGGGGCGCGGCCTCCCACCCGTCAGGAGATGATCGAGGCCTATGGTGCCTGAGCGTCGCACCCTGCAAACCTGACGCCTCCGGGTGCGGAGGAGTCAGGACAGACATTCCTCAAGCACCAAGCAGTTGCGTACGCACGCTCCCGCACAGCAGTAGCGCACAACCAGAGACACATAACTTCAGATGATTCTTGGAATCGAGACGTCGCTGCGCAACATTGGCTGCATCTCGACAGAGATCGCTGCATCTCGACAGCTGTCGAGATGCAGCGAAGATTGCACGCCGGGAGCGCTCAAACTGGCACGATCAGCGCTTGCCCGCTGGGCTTGTGCCAAGTAGCGCGCGACTCGCGGCAGACATCCCAGGTTCTGGTTCTGTCAAGCGGCCTTGTTGAGGTGTTGTTGCCAGGCGGTGTTCTCGTCGTAGAAGGTGCGGTCGCGTAGGCAGCCGTGGAGGATGCCGACCCAGCGGTTGGCGAGCTGGCGCAGGGCGGCTTGGTGGCCGACGCCTCGTCTCCGGAGGGCCTTGTAGTAGGCGCGGGCGCCGGCTGAGCCGCGCATGGAGCAGAACGCCCACTGCTGCAAGGCGTCGCCGAGGCGCCGGTTGCGGGCGTACCTGGCCAGGACCACTTTTCGGGTGCCTGAGGCTCTGGTGATGGGTGCGGTGCCGGCGTAGGCCTTGCGGCACTTGGCGTCGGCGTAGCGGTGGGGGTCGTCGCCGAACTCGCCGAGGATCCGGGCACCGAGGATCACACCGAGGCCTGGCAGGCTGGTGTAGATGTCAGCGTCCCGGTGCCGGCCAAAATGCTCGGCCACCACCTGCCCGAGGGCCTCGACCTGGGCGTTCAGCACGGTGATGAGCGCGACCTCGGAGGTCACGATCGCGGCATAGGCGTCCTGGATCGGGCCCGGTTGCCGCAGCTCGGGTGCGGTCAGGACGTGCCGGATCTTCTCGGCACGGGCGGTTACGTCGCGCCGGTTCGCCGCGGTCAGGGCGCGGACGATCTTGGCCTTCGACAGCCTCGAGGCGCTGTCCGGGTCCGGCGCCTGCGCCAGCAGCGCCAGGGTGTCCGGCTCATCCAGGTCCTCGAACGCGGCCAGAGCGGCGGGGAAGAAGTCCCGCAGCGCCGCGCGCAGGCGCAGCACGTGCCGGGTCCGGTCCCAGATCATCGACTGGTGGGCCCGGGCGGTGACCTTGACCGCCTCACCGGTGGCGCTGTCACCGGCGACCGGGCGGTGGTGGGCGCGGTCCAGGCGGACGATCTCAGCCAGCAGGTGCGCATCGGCGGTGTCCGACTTCGCCCCCGAGGTGGAGTGCCGCTCCCGGTACCGGGCGACCGACTTCGGATTCAGCGCATACACGGTGTACCCGGCCGCGACCAGCGCTCCGACCCACGGACCGCGGTCGGTCTCGATACCGACCATCACCTGGGCGGCCGCCTCGGCCGGGTCCAGGTCGGCCCACTCCTGCGGTGCGTGCTCGGCGACCAGGGCGTGCAGCTTGGTCACCCCGACGAGCCCCTCGGGCAGGCGTCTTCGCGCCAGCATCCGTCCCTGGTCGTCGACGAGCTCGACGTCGTGGTGGTCCTCGGCCCAGTCATCACCTACGAACAACATCGCCTTCTCCTCCTGCACCTCGTTGCGGCCCTTGCTCAGCAGCGTGGAGGAGGACTTCCGGCGATCTAATGGTCAAGTGCTCACCCGAACGATCTGGGGGCACGTCATCCCAGCAGCGGTCACGCCTCCTCACGACCGGCGGGCGCACGGTCTGCCGCAAGACCTCAACGATCAGATTCGGACCTGAGTTGTGACGTTGCCCCGGATTTTGCGGTAGTGGCCAGCCCTGACCTGCGGCTTCGTGTTGCAGGGTGTGACTAATCACAGGGTCTTGGGTGGGTAGCCTTGCCCGGTGGGCTCGTTCGTGCGCAAGGTGACGACCGCCTCGGGCGCGACAGCCGTGCAGATCATGCACAAGCGCGGACGGCGAGTCCTGGGCATCGACCACGTCGGCTCGGCCCGTACTGACGCCGAGCTGGCGCTGCTGGAGGCGATCGCGCACGAGCGGTTGCACGCCGGCCAGGAACTGCTGCCCCTCGACCCTGGCGGTCCCTCTGCTGCGACTGCGGTCGCGACGGGGATGCAGGCCACGGTCGCCAGCACGTCCTCGCGTGTGCTGTGGCAGGCCCTTGAGCGGGTCTACGCCGACCTCGGCTTCGACGCCCTGGGCGACGAGGCGTTCAAGCAGCTCGTCCTGGCTCGGATCATCGAGCCGACGTCCAAGGCCGACACGGTGCGGGTGCTGGAGGAACTCGGTGTGCCCTCGCGCACGAGGGAGACGTTCATGCGCTGCCTGTCCCGGGTCGTCGAGCGCAACTACCGCGACCAGCTCGGCGCCGCCTGCTACGCCCACGCCGCCCCCACCGGGCGCCTGGCCGCAGTGTTGTACGACCTGACGACGCTGCACTTCGAGACGCCGAAGGAGGACGGGCTGCGCAAGGTGGGGATGAGCAAGGAACGACGCGTCGACCCTCAAGTGACCGTCGGCCTGCTGTGCGACCCCGGCGGGTTCCCGCTGGCTGTGCACCTCTTCGAGGGCAACAAGGCCGAGACGAAGACGTTGATCCCGGTGCTGAAGGAGTTCCAGAACGCTCACAACGTGACCGACATGATCGTCGTCGCCGACGCCGGGATGCTGTCCGCGGCCAACCTGCTCGCGCTGGAGGACGCCGGGTTCGCCTTCATCGTCGGCTCCCGCGCGGCGAAGACTCCGTACGACCTGGC